>JAKFXJ010000145.1 GCA_021731425.1 Limnohabitans sp.
AAGGCGTGCAGCGCGTGCACGACCGCGTGGTGGGCCTGGACCGCACGGCGAGCCAAGTGAGCGCTGTGCGGCTGGCCAGTGGCGGCAGCTTGCCCTGCGGCCAAGTGGTCAATGCCGCAGGGCCTTGGGGCCAAGAGGTGGCAGCCATGGCAGGGGTTCATCTGCCCATCGAGGCGGCGCGTCGCACGGTGTTTGTGCTGTCTTGCCCCGAGCCCCTGCCGCATTGCCCCTTGCTGATCGATCCGAGCGGCTGGTGGCTGCGGCCCGAGGGCCGGTTTTTGATCAGCGGTTCAGAGCCCACACAAACCAAACCTGGCCTGCCGTTAGAGCCTGATTGGGCTGAATGGAACGACGAGCAATGGGCGTCTCTGGCGCACCGCATCCCGGCACTCGCAGCACTGCGTGTGGAGCGTGCTTGGGCGGGTTACTACGAGATGAACACCTTCGATCACAACGCCGTGATCGGCCCGCACCCGGAGCTGGGCAACCTGTATTTCATCAACGGGTTTTCAGGCCACGGCATGCAGCATGCGGCAGGCGCCGGTTTGGCGCTGGCCGAGTGGATGCTGCTCGGCCAAACAAAAACCATTGCGGTGGAGGAGCTGGGCTTTGAGCGCTTGGCGCAAAACCGCCCCCTTCGCGAGTTGGCAGTGATCGGCTGACGCTACAGATCTTCGCGGGCTTCAATTTGCAGGCGCTGCACCACCGAGCCCCGGGTGCCTGCCACAGCTCGGATGCGCAGGGCCGGACCGGCCTCGAGCACCACGCGGCAGTGGTAATCCAATCCATCGGTTTGCCCCGGGCAGTTGCTGGCGATGCTTCTGTGCCACTTCTGCTTGCCGTCGATCTCCAGGGTCAATGCGTGCCAAGCCTCGGCGTTGTCTTCGGGCACACGCACCAGCAGGCTCACATCGATGTCAAACGTGCGTGAACGTTTGAGTGCGCCGGGTATGTTTAGCACGGCCACCGCATCGCCCACCTCGGTGCGCCACCACTCGGGTTTTGAATCGGGTTTTGCGCTGGACGCCATGGGCTTCAGGCTTGGAGCAATTTCTGCAGTTCGCCGCTGTCGATCAGGCGGCGCAGGTCATCGGCGCCACCGACCAAGGTGCCACGCACAAAGACCATCGGGAAAGTGGGCCAACCGGTCCACATTTTCAGGGCATTGCGCAAACGCCACTGCGAAAAATAGCTGCCGAATTCGATGTACTCGTGCGCCACACCCGCCGCGGCCAGTGCCTTGCGGGCCTTGCCGACAAACGGATTGCCCGACAAACCCACCACCACCACAGCGTGCTGGGCCACGGCGCTTTGCACCCGCTGGATGACAGGCAAATGGTGTTCAGCAATGCGTTGGCGGATGCTTGGATGAATGGCCGATTCGGCGAGTACGGGTCTGGTCATGGGTTCTACCTGGGTGGATGGGGCAGGAGCACGCCAACACCCTCGGGGCTGGCGCACAAAGAAAAACGGGTCACACCCTTATAAGGCGTAACCCGTTGATTTCAATGGTCATAAATGGTCGGCGTGGCGGGATTCGAACTCGCGACCCCTTGCACCCCATGCAAGTGCGCTACCAGGCTGCGCTACACGCCGACAATAATTGAATTATAGCCTGAATCCAGGGCCGTTCAGACCGTCAGCAACGCGCGAATTTGCAAAAGCTCTTGATACACCGTCAAGTCAGATCCCACGCTAGGTAGAGAGGTCCTAGGGCTTTCCAGGTCGCCGGTTTCATCCTCTGGAGACATGTTGGCAGAGGCTTCCATCTCCGCGCTGTTGTCCTCCAACATTTCATCCAAAAAAGCACCCGAGCGCATGAGCTGGCGATCGCTTTGGGTCAACTCCATCAACTTGTTGCGGGCGCCACTGATGGTGAAGCCTTGGTCGTACAAGAGGCCGCGTATCCTGCGGATCATCATCACTTCGTGTCGTTGGTAATAACGACGATTTCCCCGACGCTTGACCGGACGCAGTTGCGTGAACTCTTGCTCCCAATAGCGCAAAACATGCGGCTTGACACCACACAGCTCGCCCACCTCACCAATGGTGAAGTAGCGTTTGGCTGGAATGGCGGGAAGCAAACTGTCCATGACTGACAAGGAGTTATCGGAAAAACCTTGGAGCTTACTGCAAGTGTGTTCACCTCGTCCAGCCCTGATTGAGACTGGCTGACAAACGCCTTTTTTCAGCACCAGCAAGCATTGTTCAAACCGTGCCAAAAACAAAAAAGCCTAAGTAGAAAACTACTTAGGCTTTTCATTTTGGCGGAGTGGACGGGACTCGAACCCGCGACCCCCGGCGTGACAGGCCGGTATTCTAACCAACTGAACTACCACTCCTGGTAGCTGTAACTTTTGTCAGAGTGCTGATGCAAACTGACCAAGTGCTACAAAACTTGGCGACCCTACGGGGATTCGAACCCCGGTACTCACCGTGAAAGGGTGATGTCCTAGGCCTCTAGACGATAGGGTCATAACCTGGACGGATTCTTTCGAATCGTGTTCTTGCGAACGTTCTCAACACTTTGGTGGAGGTAAGCGGGATCGAACCGCTGACCTCTTGCATGCCATGCAAGCGCTCTCCCAGCTGAGCTATACCCCCTTTGGTACAACGTTCAGCATTGCTGCTTGATCGTTATGCCTCGTTGGTGTCGAGACTAGAATTATAGACAGAAATTCAAGCGTTTTTCAAGCGCTGCAGAATTTTTTCTCTTTGACTCAACGCGAGCACAGCATCGAGCGATGGTGTCTGCGCCGTGCCCATCACCAACACCCGAACAGGCATGGCAATTTGCGGCATCTTAAAGCCGGTTTCGGTCAGGGTTTCCTTGATCGCAGCGGCGATCGATGCCTTGTCCCACGCGCACACGGCGAGCTTGTCGGCCAACACCGCCAAAGCAGGCTTGACCGCTTCGGTGACGTGCTGGGCTTTTTCTTCAGCGTTGGGCACCACGTCCAGATAGAAGGCCGAGATCCATTGGGCCAACACCACCAGCGTGTCACAGCGGTCTTTGAACAAGCCACAAATGCTGGACAAACGCTCGTCGGCCACCACACCCAGTTTGGCCAGAAAGGGCTGAACAAGCTGCGCCAATGAACCATCGTCCATGGCCTTGAGGTGCTGGGCATTGACCCACTTGAGCTTGGCTTCGTCAAACTGCGCGGCGCTGCGGCCCAAATGGTCCAAGTTGAACCATTCCAGGAACTGCGCACGGCTGAAAATTTCATCGTCGCCGTGACTCCAGCCCAGACGCGCCAGGTAATTGACCATGGCGTCGGGCAAATAGCCTTCGTCGCGGTACGCCGTCACAGCCTTAGCGCCGTTGCGCTTGCTCATCTTCTCTCCCTGCTCGTTGAGCACGGTGGGCAGGTGGGCGTACACGGGCGGTTCTTTACCCAGAGCTTTGAAGATGTTGATCTGGCGCGGTGTGTTGTTCACATGGTCGTCGCCCCGGATCACGTGCGTGATCTGCATGTCGATGTCGTCCACCACCACGCAGAAGTTGTAGGTGGGCGTGCCGTCAGGCCGGGCGATCACCAAGTCATCGAGCTCGTCGTTGCTGATCTCGATGCGGCCTTTGACCTTGTCGTCCCAAGCCACCACGCCGCCGATCGGATTTTTGAAGCGCAACACGGGCTTCACACCTTCGGGGATCGCGGGAAGCGTTTTACCTTCTGCCGGACGCCAGGTGCCGTTGTATCGGGGCTTTTCCTTATTGGCCATTTGGCGCTCACGCAAAGCGTCGAGCTCTTCCATGCTCATGTAGCAAGGGTAAACGTGGCCAGCTGCAATCAAATCGGCCAGCACAGCCTTGTAGCGGTCCATTCGCTGCATTTGGTAGAACGGGCCTTCGTCGTGGTTCAATTCCAGCCAAGCCATGCCTTCGATGATCACGTCCACAGACGCTTGTGTGGAACGGTCAAGATCCGTGTCTTCGATGCGCAAGATGAAGTCGCCACCCGTGGCGCGGGCAAAGGCCCAAGGGTACAAAGCCGAGCGGATGTTGCCCAGGTGAATGAAGCCGGTGGGCGATGGGGCAAAACGGGTGCGGGTGCGGGTGCGGGTGCGTGAGGGTGTCGTCATATCAGAGGGTATCGAGACCACGGGAGAGGTCTTTTTGGATGTCTTGTGGGTATTCCAGGCCGACGGCCACACGGATCAGGCCCTGACCAATGCCCGCAGCCTGTCGCTGGGCTTCGGTCAGGCGGCCGTGTGAGGTGCTGGCCGGGTGGGCCACCAGGGTTTTGGTGTCCCCCAGATTGGTGGACAAGGACAGCATTTGCATCGAATCGAGCACATGGAATGCGCGTGCGCGGGATTGCTCGGGGCCATCGGCTTTCACCTCAAACGACAACACCGCACCGCCCAGACCGGACATCTGGCGCATGGCCAGGTCGTGCTGCGGGTGGCTGGCGAGGCCAGGATAGTGAACGCGTGCCACCGAGGGGTGCTTTTCCAGCCATTCGGCCAGGATTTGGGCACGGGCGGTTTGTGCACGCATGCGCAGGTCCAGGGTTTCCAGGCCTTTGAGCACCACCCAAGCATTGAAGGGGGCCAATGTCATGCCGCCGCTTTTGAGCACGGGCAAGAATTTCTCGGTGATCATCTGCTGCGAAGCACACAAGGCCCCTGCCATCACACGGCCCTGGCCATCGAGGTATTTGGTGCCCGAGTGCATGATGATGTCGGCCCCCATGGCCACAGGGCGTTGCAGGGCGGGCGTGGCAAAGCAGTTGTCGACGGCAAACAAAGCGCCTGCGTTGTGCGCCATGTCGGCCAGGGCCTGGATGTCGCACACCTCGGTCAGCGGGTTGGTGGGTGTTTCGGCAAAAAACAGGCGGGTGTTGGGGCGGATGGCGGTTTGCCATTCTTTCAAGTCGGTCTGCGAGACAAAGCTGGACTCCACGCCGAATTTGGCCAAATCCGAGCCGATCAACTTGATGGTCGAGCCAAACATGGAGCGCGAGCACAGCACATGGTCGCCCGCTTTGAGCAGGCCCAAGCACATCATCAAGATAGACGACATGCCCGAGGCTGTGCCCATGGCGGCTTCGGTGCCTTCAAGCGCGGCCAAGCGCATTTCCATGCTGGCCACCGTTGGGTTGCCGTAGCGGCCGTAGGTGTAGCCTTCTTCGTCGCCCGCAAATCGGGCAGCGGCGGCCGCAGCAGTGGGCTGCACATAGCCACTGGTGAGGTACAGAGCTTCGGAGTTTTCGCCAAATTGGCTGCGCTCGACAGCGGCACGCACAGCCAAAGTTTCGATGTGCAGGTCGTCAAATTTTGAATGGTCTGTCATGGCTGTTTTTCAGACGCTGGCGTTGGGCAAGGCCAGACGGGAATTGTCGTCATCGCCCTCCTCCACCTGGAGTCGGGTTTCGTTCAAACGCGTGATGTCATCGATGGAAATGTCGCCGGTCACGTAGACCCCATCAAAGCAGGACGCATCAAAGTCGGACAGCGCCCCTGCGGCATTCACACGCGCTTGGGCCACTGCGGTTTTCATGGCGTCGACATCTTGGTAAATCAGCGCATCACAGCCGATGATTTCGCGGATCTCTTCGATGCTGCGGCCGTGCGCCACCAACTCTTCCTTGGTGGGCATGTCGATGCCATACACATTGGGGTAACGCACGGGCGGCGCGGCGCTGGCCATGTAAACCTTGCGGGCCCCGGCGTCTCGTGCCATTTGCACGATCTCACGGCTGGTGGTGCCACGCACGATGGAGTCGTCCACCAACAGCACATTGCGGCCCTTGAACTCGCTCACGATGGTGTTGAGTTTTTGGCGCACCGATTTTTTGCGCACCGCCTGGCCCGGCATGATGAAGGTGCGGCCCACGTAGCGGTTTTTCACAAAGCCTTCGCGGTAGGGGATACCCAGCAAATGGGCCAATTGCGTGGCGCTGGGGCGGCTGGACTCGGGGATGGGAATCACCACATCGATGTCGTTGGGCGGCACCGTGGAAATGACACGCTTGGCCAAAGTTTCGCCCAAATTCAAGCGGGCCTGGTACACCGAGATGCCATCCATGGTGGAATCGGGGCGGGCCAAATACACGTATTCAAAAATGCAGGGGCTGAGCTGGGCCTTGTCGCTGCAGGCCTGGCTGTGCATCTGGCCTTCGAGGTCCACAAAAATGGCCTCACCCGGCGCCACATCGCGCTCGAACTGGTGACCGGTGCCGTCGAGCGCCACCGACTCGCTGGCCAACATGATGGTGCCATCCTCGCTGCGACCCATACACAAAGGTCGGATGCCATGCGGGTCACGGAAAGCCACTAGGCCATGACCTGCGATCAAGGCGATCACGGCATAAGAGCCTTTGATGCGTCGGTTCACACCCCGCACCGCCTCGAACACGTCCATGGGTTTGAGGGGCAAACCGCGGGTGGTTTTTTCCAGCTCGTGGGCCAGCACGTTCAGCAAAACTTCGGAGTCGCTCTCGGTGTTGATGTGGCGGTGGTCGTTGGAAAACAACTCGGCCTTGAGGGCGTGCGCATTGGTCAAGTTGCCGTTGTGCACCAGCACCAGGCCAAAGGGCGCATTCACATAAAAGGGTTGTGCTTCTTCTTCGCTGAAGGCATTGCCCGCAGTGGGGTAACGCACTTGGCCCAGGCCGCAATTGCCGGGCAGGCTGCGCATGTTGCGGGTGCGAAACACATCACGCAC
>JAKFXJ010000272.1 GCA_021731425.1 Limnohabitans sp.
ATGATGGGCGCGGGCGTGCCGCCGGTGGTGAGAAAACCAATCCACGAGGTGGCTTCAAAGTCGGGGTAACCCGACTCGCTGAGCGTCGGAATGTCGGGCGTACTGGCAAAGCGCTTAAGGCCCGAAGTCGCCAACAACTTCAAGCGCCCCTCCTTGGCAAACTGCTGCACATTGCCCGGCACAAAGAACCCCGCCTGAATGTTGCCGCCGATCAAATCGCTGACCGCTGGTCCGGCACCCCGGTAGGGGATGTGGGTGATGTGAAACCCTCCGGCCGACTTGAACATCTCCATGGTCAGGTGCGAGGCGCTGCCCAAAGCCACCGAGCCGTAAGAATACTTGGCTGGGTTGGCCTTGGTCTTCTCGACAAAGTCCTTCACGCTGGTGATGCCCGAGGCCGGGTTGACCACCAGGTATTGCGGGGCCTTGACCATCAAGGTGATCGGCGCGAGGTCTTTGACCGGGTCGTAAGGCATTTTGTCGAACAGGCTCACGTTGATGGCCAATGGGCCGTTGTAGCCAATCAGCAGGGTATGACCGTCCGGCGCGGCTTTGGCCACCATGTCGGCGCCAATGTTGCCGCCCGCACCGGGTTTGTTTTCCACCACAAAGGGTTGCCCGAAAACTTCTTGCAGTTTGGGTGCAATCAACCGCGCCAACACATCGTTGGTGCTGCCTGTGATGGGCACGATGATGCGCACGGGCTTGGTCGGAGCCCATTCTTGCGCCGAAGCGCCGGGGGCGGCTGCGAGCCCCAGCGTGGCCAGCACGAGGGCAGCGATTTGACGGCGATGGAATGTGGTCATGGGGTCTCCTGTAGGTGTAATGAAAGCAAAGGGTCAGATCGAAAAAACCGGTTCATCCAGGCCGTTGGCCAGGTGGGCCTTGGCCCAAAGCATCGGATCGTCGCCCTTGGGCAACAACACACCCGCAGGGCGAACGTGTTGCTCGGACGCGTCCAAGGCTGGGGGCTCAATGCCTTGCTCCAGCGCCACCGCCGCATCGTGAAGCATGCGACGAGCCATGACGATGGCACGGTCGGTGGGCAGCAGTTTTTCGGCCGCATGGTCCTGAATAGGGCCCATGCTTTCTTGCAAGGAATAGTCTTGCGCCGAAAAACCGAACACACCGCTGTAGGCGCGTTTTTCTTGCTGGGCCTTGCGGTCCATCAGGTAATCGTTGTCTCGGTTGGCCTTGGGCACAAAACTGCCAGGGGCCTCGTATTCCACATGGATGCCTTTGCCCGCAGCCATCGCTTCATGTTCTTCGGCGCTCAGCGGCTGCTTGGGCTGCCAGTTCATGCTCCAGGCCCAGCACTCGTGGTCATTCACGGGCACCCAAGCATGGCCACCCAGCGCATGGTGGCCAAACGGCGGAATCATGGTGAACCAAGGGAACAACCACTGGGTGATGCGCCAGTAAAAACTGTCAGGCTCGCCCATGCGACGGCCATACAAGCTCATGCCATACGAGGTTTTTTCGATTTCAAACACCACGTTGCCATCGGCCTTGATGTAGTCGAGCGCCTTAACACCCTGGTGCATCGGGTCCGTGTCCACCTCATAGCGGTGCACATACGACACATGGGCGGTGTCGATGCCACCCTCCATGGCCTGCAGGTAACTGGAGTACTGAAGGCGCTTGGACACGAACACATGGCTGTCTGGCAAAGTGCACCACTCCAGCTCGGGCGGCTCGGGCTTTTTGTCGGGCGGGCCCATATAGGTCCAGACAATGCCGCCGCGCTCCACGCAGGGGTAGCCCTTGATGTGCATGTGCGCACAGGCCTTGGGGTTAGAGGGCACCTCCACACACTGGCCCAATCCGTCAAACTTGACGCCATGGTAGGCGCAGCGGATGCCGTTTTCTTCGTTGCGGCCAAAGTACAACGAGACACCGCGGTGTGAACAGAACTCACTGATCATGCAGGCTTGGCCATCGGTATTGCGAAACGCCAGCAGTTTTTCACCCAGCAGCTCGATGCGCACTTGCGGACCGTCGGCCAACTCGATTTCATCGCTTTTCAAAGCGGGCACCCAATAGCGGCGCATCAGGTTGCCCATGCGCGTGCCGGGACCCACGCGGGTCAGGGTTTCAGACATGTCCTTGTTCATGAAAAAGCGATTCCTTGGCTTGAACGGTTGACTGGAGCAGGCATGGTGCGCTGCGAATTTATCCGTAAAATGATAAGGTTGTCCACCAGGCGGACACACCGATACACACGCACACCACAGGGTTTTGAAAGGTTTGGGCATGAGCACCCACAGCGGCGAAGGCGTCCGGGCCGTTGAAAGAGCTTTGGACATTTTGAAAGCGTTCTTGGTCAACGACCATGAACTGAGCGCCGCCCAATTGCTGGAGCGGGTGCCTTTGAGTCGGCCCACGCTCTACCGCTTGTTGCAAACACTGGTGCAATCGGGTTTTGTGGTGTCCTCGGGCGAACCGCAAAGGTTCCGGCTCGGCCCTGCGGTCGGGCAACTCACACACGCCTGGTCATCGAGCCTGAATGTGTCTGCCGTGGGCCAAGCCATCATGCATCGTGTGTGGGCTGCTACACAAGAAACCGTGGCCTTGTTTGTGCCACAAGGCGCCATGCGTTTGTGCGTGGCCGAATTGCCCAGCCCCCAGGCCCTGAGCTTTAAGCGGGGAGTGGGTTACCAAGAGCGCATCGTTTTGGGGGCCAGTGGCCAGGTCATCTTGGCGCATGCCAACACCTCCATCGAAGCCATCGAGCGTTATGCCGAAGGCCTGAACCTAGACCCCATCCGCTATGCGCAAGAGCTGCGTCAGATCAAAAAGCGCGGCTACGCCACCAGCAAAAATGCCTTGATCGAAGGGGCTGTGGCCATTGCAGCACCGTTTTTCAACAGCCACGGTCAAGTGGCTGGCTCCATTGCCGTATTTGGACCGGGTGCCCGCCTCAAAGACGCAAAAGTGCGCCAGTTCGGGGCAGTGTTGGTCAAAGAAGCCGCCGCCCTGTCACAGGTTTTGGGCCACAGCTGAAGCGGGCCACAACTCAGAGCGGGCGCCTCAGGGCCGCCAATGAATGTCCCGCACCCAGCCCAGACTTTCGGCACCCGTGTTGTCGCTGTCCGCACCCACCAGCACAGCGCGGACTTTGGGCGCAGCGGCCCCGGCAGGCAATTCGTCGGCAAACAACTTGGCAAAGTCGGCGGCCACATCGCGGCTCTCGCTTTGCCACTGGGCCAAGCTTGCGCCCTTGCCTTGCAGCGTGATGAAGCGCACACGCGGGGTGTAGGGGTTAGCGCCTTGCAAGCCCGCCGGGTGCACGCTGTCCCACACGTAGCACAGCGTTGCGGCTGGAAGGTCTTCGCCGCTCACGCCGCGGGCGATGCGCAGCAAGGTGCGCTCCACAAACGGCACGCGGTCCAGCGGATGGTCGAACATCACACACACTTTGAGGGCCGCGTCGTCACCGGCTTTGGTTTGGATGTCGGCGACGACTTTGCCGCCTGTGAGTGGCTGGTCGAGACGCCAGCGCCATTGCAAACGACCCGGCTCAACTTTGGGCAGGTCGTGAACCCAGGTGCCATACGAAGCGCGGGTGCTGACCTTGAGCGCCCGCTCGCCCTGCACATCGGCCAGTTCAAAGCGGGTGGCGGGAATGTCGGCCTTGGACTTGGGAAAGCCCACAAAGCGCCAGGTGCTGGCGGCTGCGCCATCGGCGGGCACCAAAGGCGACAAGCTTTGTGCGAAGGCAGGTGCGTTGGCGCAGGCCATGCTCAGCGCCATCAGCGCGGGGATGGGTTTCAACAAACGGTTCATCCGCGCCGCCAATCGTGGAACTTCTCCACCCAAGCCAGCAACTTTTGCGGCGCGTGGGCACGCTTCCATTCACCGGCCGCGTACTTGTTGGCCTCGGCCATGGTCGGGTAGGTGTGGATGGTGCCCAAAATTTTGTTCAAGCCCAGGCCATGTTTCATGGCCAGCACATATTCGGCCAGCAAGTCACCCGCGTGCGAGCCCACGATGGTCACGCCCAAAATGCGGTCTTTGCCGGGCACGGTGAGCACCTTCACAAAGCCGTGGGCCTCACTGTCGGCAATCGCTCGGTCCAGATCGTCGATGCCGTACTTCGTCACCTCGTAAGCGATGCCCTGAGCTTGCGCCTCTTGTTCATTCAGGCCCACACGCGCCACCTCGGGATCGATGAAGGTGGCCCAGGGGATCACGCGGTAGTCCACCTTGAAGGATTTGAAGTCGCCAAACAGCGCATTGACTGCCGCATACCAAGCCTGGTGCGCGGCCGTGTGGGTGAACTGGTAAGGCCCGGCCACATCGCCTGCGGCGTAGATGTTGGGGTAGAGCGTTTGCAAATACTCGTTGGTCTCGACGGTGCGGTGCGTGGGCACGCCAATGTCTTCGAGGCCATAGCCTTGCAGACGTGCCACACGGCCCACTGCGCAGACCAAGGCGTCAAAAACAATCTCCACTTCTTGCCCCTGTGTGGAGGCCACCAAAATTTTGTCTTCGCCCCGGCGCTCGCAGCGCATCGCTTTGTGTCCGGTCAGCACCAACACGCCGTCGGCCTGCAGCGCGTCGCGTGCCAACGCAGACACCTCTTCGTCCTCGCGCACCATGATGCGCTCGCCCATCTCGACCTGCGTGACCTGTGCACCCAGGCGGGCAAAGCTTTGTGACAGCTCGCAGCCAATGGGCCCGCCACCCAGCACCACAATGCGCTTCGGTATGTCGTCGAGCTTGGCAAATTCGTCCCACAGCGTGTCGCTGGTGACGTAGCCCACATCTTCCAGACCCGGCAAAGGCGGCACCATGGGGCGTGCGCCCGCCGCAATCACAATGCTCCGCGCTGTCAGGCGCTGCACTTGGCCGTCGTTCAAAGTCACTTCCACTGTCCACGGGTTCACCAACTTGCCATAACCCTGCAGCACCTCCACACCCAAGCCGGTGTAACGCTCCACACTGTCGTGCGGCTCGATGGCTTTGATCACATCGTGCACACGCTGCATCACCGCCTTGAAGCTGAAGCTGGGCGTGGCGTCGCTCAGGCCGTACTGTGCGCCGTGGCGCATCTGGTGGGCCAGCTTGGCGCTCTTGATCAAGGCCTTGCTCGGCACGCAGCCGTAATTCAGGCAGTCGCCGCCCATCTTGTGCGCCTCGATCAAGGTGACTTTGGCTTTGACGGCAGCGGCAATGTAGGCCGACACCAAACCTGCCGCGCCACCACCGATCACGATCAGGTTGCGGTCAAAGGTCTTGGGGCGCACGCTGGCCCAGCGGGCATAGACCTTGCGCTTTTGAACAGCCGCCACCACACGCCGCGCCAACAAAGGAAAGATGCCCAGCAACACAAAGCTGCCCAACAGCGCCGGGCTCAGAATGCCCCGCACCGAGTCCAGCTGCGCCAGTTGCGTGCCCGCATTCACATACACCGCGGTGCCCGCCAGCATGCCCAGCTGGCTCACCCAGTAATAGGTCCAGGTCTTCATGCGCGTCAGACCCATGAGCAGGTTGATCAGGAAAAACGGCACCACCGGAATCAAGCGCAAAGTGAACAGGTAAAACGCGCCCTCTTTGTCCACGCCCGCATTGATGTCGGCCAAACGCTGACCAAAACGCGCTTCGACCCACTCTCGCAGCACAAAGCGCGAAGCCAAAAAAGCCAAGGTGGCACCGAGGGTGGAAGCAAACGACACCAGCAGCAAACCCTGCCACAGGCCAAACACCGCCCCGCCGCCCAAGGTGATGATGACCGCGCCCGGAATTGACAGCGCCGTGGCCAAAACGTACACCCCAAAGTAAACGGCGGCCACCATCACTGGCTGCTGTGCATAGAGCTGGTCAAAACTGGCTTGACTGGCCTTGAGCTGCTCAAAGCTCAGATAACGCCCCAAGTCCAGCGCGACAAAGGCACCGATGGCCAGCGCCAGCAAGAGCAACAAAACAATTTGACGAAGACGCATGAGGGGAAACTCCGGTGGTGCTCATGGACACAGTGAACCAAGAGCCATGAACGATAAACGCTGATGCTTTGTTATTCGACTGAATGCCCCAAGAAGTTACAACTTCGTCATCCAGATCGGACCCAGATGCGCAAAGATGTGCCGCACAGCGTTGCAAGCCTCGCACCGCATCAGGACGCCAACTCGTAAGCCGTGCTGCGTCCGCCACCCTCCAAGCGGCGCAACACGCCCCGCGCCAACAAGTCATTGATATCGCGCAGCGCCGTGTCGGCCGAACATTTCCCCAGGTTGGCCCACTTGGCGTTGGTCAACTTGCCGTCCATGCCGTCGAGCACGCGGTTGAGCACCAGCGTCTGCCGTGCATTCATCGGCGTGTCTGCCCAGCGCTGCCAAAACTTCGCCTTGTCCAGCACGCCCACCAACAAACCATCAGCGCCCTGCACCGCGCGCAGCAAGCAGGCCAAAAACCACTGCAGCCATGGCGTCACGTCCATCGAGCCACGTTGGGTGGCTTCGAGTTGTTCGTAATACTGTTTGCGCTCGCGCTGAATTTGCGCACTCAGGCTGTAAAACCGTTGTGCAGAGCCTTCTGCTCGGGCCAAGGCCATGTCGCCCACGGCTCGGCTGATACGGCCATTGCCGTCGTCAAACGGGTGCAAGGTCACCAGCCACAAATGCGCCAACCCAGCGTGCACCAGCCCATCACCCAAAGGCCCGGCGTTGAACC
>JAKFXJ010000371.1 GCA_021731425.1 Limnohabitans sp.
GCATCACACGGGCCATCACATCGGCCAGCACCAGCAAAGCACCCCCCATTAAGGCCGACAAAGCCAAGCGCCAAGCGTGGGTGCAGCGCACCAGCGAGCGCACCAAATGCGGCGCGGCCAGGCCGACAAAAGCCACCAGCCCAATATGCGCCACCGCCGCTCCCGTGGCCAGAGAAATCACGCCCACCAACACCATGCGGGCCAGTGGCAGCGGCACGCCCAGGCTTTGCGCGGTGGCTTCACCCAAACTGAGCGCATCCAGCACACGGGCAAAAACCCAAGACAAGGCCAGACACAAAGCCAGCACCACCGCCATCGTGGCGCAAGCGCTCCAGCTGACAAACGCGGTCGATCCCAGCATGAAGCCCTGCATGGCTTGCAAGACTTGCGGCTGCAGCAGCGAGATCAGCGACGTGACCGCCCCCAGCACCACACCCACCACCACGCCCGCCAACAAGAGGCGCAGCGTTTGCTGCACACCACGCGCCAACAGCAAGGTGAGTGCCACCGCCAGCACCGCGCCCACAAAGGCCGCGCCCGTGAGACCCAGGCCCAGCCAGCCGCTCATGGCCCACGCACTGCCACCCCACAAGCTCAAATACACGCCCACGCCCAACGATGCGCCCGAGGCACTGCCCAGCAAATACGGATCGGCCAGCGGGTTGCGAAACAGACCTTGCGCCACCGCCCCGGCCAGGCCCAGCAAGGCACCACCCAGCCATGCGCCCAAGCTGCGCGGCAGACGGATGTCCCAGACGATTTGGCGCGACACCGCATCGGCGCCTACCGACCACCAGGCCTGCCAGCCCTGACTGCCAGCGGCCGTGCCCAGCACAATCACGGCAAGGCCTACCGCCAAGAGCAGAAGCGCCCAGCGAGATGCTTGGCTGCGGGTGTAGGACTGGGGGTTCACCGCTGCACTCCCGTGTCGGCTTGGGCCGCTGCGCGGTTCAGGCAATCGGCCATCAGTTGTGCACCTTCGGCCATGCGCGGGCCAGCCCGCACCAGCATGTCTGAATCGCTCTGCTTGAACACACACAAACGCTGGCCCTGCATGGCCCGCAAGCGGCTCCAGCCCGGGCGCTGCAGCATGCTGCCACGGCTGCTGTCGCCCGCCATGATCACATCGGGCCGGGCTTGCACCACCCACTCGGGGTTGACCTGCGGAAACGGGCCCATCGATGCGGGCAAGATGTTCGTTACACCCATCCGTGTAAGCGTCTCCCCCAGAAAGGACGATTCGCTTGCACCATAGGGTGCGGGGCTCACCTCAAAGTAAACCCGTTGCCGCTGCGCAGCGGGGCTGAGCGATTGCACCGCCGCCTGCACGCCCGCTTGAATGCCTTGCCACACCCGATCGCTGTCGGCTGCAGGCACATGCAGCGCCTGCGCCACAGTGCGCCACACGCGCTGCGCATCGGCGTGGTTGCGTGGCTCCAGGCGCAGCACATTCAAGCCCAGCGCCTGCAAT
Organism: Limnohabitans sp.; assembly: GCA_021731425.1. Classification (GTDB taxonomy): domain Bacteria; phylum Pseudomonadota; class Gammaproteobacteria; order Burkholderiales; family Burkholderiaceae_C; genus Limnohabitans_A. The sequence continues at coordinate 1,472 of JAKFXJ010000371.1, forward strand.
CGGTCCGCGCCACGTGTGGAGCCCGCAGCCAACACCAAGTCGGGCTTGAGCGCCACGATGCTCTCGATGTTCGGGTCCAACCCTCCGCCCACACGCGGCACAGATTGGACCGCCTCAGGCCAATTGGAATAACGGTCCAAACCCACCAGTTTGTGGCACAGCTTCAAGGCACAGACGGTCTCGGTCAGGGACGGCAGCAAACTCACGATGCGCTGCGGGGCTTGGGCGATCTGCACTTTTTGCTGACGGTCGTCGAGCACAGTGACAGCTTGCGCAGATGGCATGCCAACCCACATGGCCCCCAGCAGGGCCGCGGTTTGAAGCCAGCCTCTCCCTTGCTCAGCCATGCAGCGCTTCCCATTGGCTGAAGATGCGGTGCATCTGTGCCACACCATCGGTGAGTGCAGCAGGGCCGGGCTGCAAAATGTCGGCCGATTTGATTTCGAAAATCTGCCCGGTGCGCACGGCGGGCACGTCATGCCAATCGGGACGCGCCGCGACTTTTTCGGGGCGAAACTTCTTGCCGCACCACGAGCCAATGATGATGTCAGGCGCACGGTCCACAATGCTTTGGCCATTGGCAATGATCCGGTCTTTGCCCAGCGACTGGACTGCCAGCTCCGGAAAAACATCGTCGCCGCCAGCGATACCCATCAACTCTGAGACCCAGCGGATACCGCTGATGTGCGGCTCGTCCCACTCCTCAAAAAACACTTTGGGGCGGCGTTTGAAGCCTGCCGCTTTATGCTGAATCGCTTCAAGATCTGCCCGCATACCCTGCAAGCGCACCAAGCCCTGCTCGGCCTGACCGACCATGGCGGCCACCTGATACAACATGGAAAAAATCTCATCCACACTGCGCTGGTTGAACACCGTCACCTGCACACCTGCCTTGATCAACAAGGACGCGATCTCGGCCTGCAGGTCTGAAAAACCAAATACACAATCGGACTTGAGCGCCAGGATCTTGTCTATCTTGGCGCTCAAAAAAGCACTGACCTTGGGCTTTTCTTCACGGGCCCGGCGCGGACGCACCGTGTAACCCGAGATGCCCACGATGCGCGACTCTTGCCCCAGCAGGTAAAGCCATTCGGTCGTTTCCTCGGTCAGGCAAACGATGCGTTGGGGCAGCAGGTCTTGCATGGCCAGGTCCAATCAGTGTTTCATTTTCCAACTCAACCCCAGCGTGGTGGTGCGCGGCAGCTGGTTGTAACCATAAGCGGTTTGGTAACGGCTGTCGGTGGCATTTTCCACGCGGCCATACAGCGTCCATTCCCGGCTCAGGCTGTAGCGGGCGGTCAGGTCCAGCAAGGTGTTGCTGGGCAGGCCGGGTTGGCCTTCGATGTCCGGGCGGGCGCTGGTATAGCGCACGCTGCCACCCAGCGACAACAAGCCCAGCGATTGTGAGACCGACACCGAAGCCAGTGTCTTGGCTCGGCGCACCAATTGCAGGCCCGTGGCCTGGTTCACCGGGTCTTGCAGCGACAAACTGGCGCGGACATCGGTCATGCCCAAGCGGCCGCTGTAGCTGGTTTCCAGGCCCTGATTTTTAGCGCGGCTGATGTTGCTGAACTGAAAACGCTCCATGTCATAAAGGAGCAGGTCTTGGGTGAGTGTGGAAAACCAGGTCGAGCGCAAGCGGTGTGCGCCATGTGCCCATTGCACACCCAACTCCTGGGTGTTGGCGGTCTCGGGGCGCAAATTCGGGTTGCCACTGTAGGGGTCAAACAGATAACCCAAGGGGGGCATGTTGAAGGCGGTGGCGTGGCTGGCGATCAACTTCCATTGTGGGCTGAGGTCGTAGCCGTAGCCAAGATACACCGAATCCTTGGCCGACTGACCTTCGACAGCGTCGTGGCGCAAATTGAACTGCAGGTTGTGCGCCGCACGCTTGACCACCACACCACCATACAACGCATGGGCATCGCGCTCACGCGACAGGCCGGAGACGCCATCGGTGGCCATGTCGATGCCCTGGGTTTGATGGTCGAGTCCAGCGGTCAACACCATGGAGGGCAGGTCCCACTGGTGGGTCCACGACAGCATACGGGTGCGCGTCAGGGCCTGAGTGGTGAACGAGTACCCACCGATGGTGGCGGTGTCATTGCGCTCCTGGGACACCGAGTAGTTCAAGCGGCTGGACCACAGCGGCCCCAGACGCCCTGACCAGTACAGCGTGTGGCTGTCAAGCTGGGTGCGGGCCAGGTGCACGTCGGTCGGCTCCGCAAAACTGCCCGAGACATCGTAGTCAAACTGGCCCTTGAAGTGGGTCGAGCGCACACCGAGCTTGTGCTCGGGACTGAGTGTGTAGGACAGGTTCAGCGCATGGTTGTTGTTGCGGTAACCGTCTGCATCGGGGTTGGCGTTGGTCGTTTGCGACAAGTTGGCCGCATTGATGCCATCGGTGCGAAAACGCCCCACAGACACCGCATAAGCCAGTGGTCCGGCTGAGCCGTGTGTGCCCGCATTCCAGCGCTGGGTGCCCTGTCCGCCGCGCTCGGCGCTGGCGTAAACCATGGGCTGACCCTGGCCTTGGCGTGTGAACACCTGAATCACACCACCGACCGCGCCGCTGCCATGAATGGCCGAGACGTTGCCGCGCACGATTTCAATGCGTTCGACCTGGTCCAGCATGATGTGCTCCAGGCTCACCGCTCCGGTGGTGTCCTGTTTGGTCAGAGGCACACCATCCACCAGCACCAGCACCTGCAAAGATGCAGCGCCGCGCAAGAAGGCGGTGGCCTGCCCGCCACGACCGCCCGTTTGGGTGAACTGAAAACCTGCTTCGCGAGACAGCAAGGTGGGCAAGTCCGACACTTGCGATTGCTCGATGGCGTCGCGACCGAGGACCGTGGTGTGGGGCAGCGCGTCGGTCAGAATTTGCTCGGTGCGGCTGGCCGTGACGACGACTTCCGTCGCCTTGGTTTGCGCCAAAGCGGCGCCACTGGCCAAGGAGAGCAAAGACAATGCAGGAGTGGAAAGTGCAAGCGCCAAGCGACGCGCACGAGGGGAGCGATAGGTCATGAAAATCAAACAAGTCAAACGCCCTCACCGCCTTCCCCGACAGTGCATGGGCTTTACAACCTGTCTTTCGACAGGTCACCTTGTTGGCCGGTATCCGGGCTGGCAGATCAACCTTCATCACCTTCCCAGCCGCCTGTTTCAGGGCGGCCAGTGGTTTGAGATGAAAGCGGAGTCTTCAAGTGAATGAAGACCCGTCTGCTTACCGTTGCGGGGGCAGCGCAGGTTAGGTGGGCCGAGATGGCTTGTCCCTCCTGCTTCCCGTTGAACTGCGTGCCGTGAACCGGCAGCGCGAGCACCAACGGCTTGAATTCTAGGCGCAAAGCTGTCTACAAACCTACAAAATCGGTAGACCTCGTGCGGTACGCCCTACAATGGGGGTCTTCCTTTTCCTTGTTTGCCATGGCCTATTCCGACACCATCGATCAAATCGCCGAGCGTGTGGATCACTTGTTGCTGCGCCACGAAGAGCTCCAACGCACCAATGCTTTGCTGACCCAGCAAGTGCAAGCGCTGAGCTTGGAGCGCGACCAACTCAAGTCGCGCCTGGCCGCCGCCAGAGCCCGTGTCGATGCACTCATTGAGCGGCTGCCCTCCACTGCCACCACCGCCCCCGCATCGCCTGAGGCCTCAGCATGAGCAACCGACAAATCGACGTCCAGATCATGGGCCAAAGCTACATTCTGGGTTGCCCCGAAGGCGGTGAAGAGCGCCTGATGGGTGCGGTGCGAAAAGTGGACGAAGCCATGTGCAAGATCCGCGACGCGGGCAAGATAAAGGCGCGTGACCGCATTGCAGTTATGGCTGCATTGAACCTGGCTTTCGAGCAGGCCGATGCCCCACCCGCGGCCGACAAGAACAGCGCCAGCGCCCAGACTGCGGCCGACGTGCCCGCCGATGCACAAGCGCGGCTGGTGCAATTGCTGCACCGCTTGGACCGTGTCATCGAACAAGACGGCCAGTTGCTCTAAGCCCCGACACCTTGGGTGGTGGCTTGTTGTGCAGACAAGCGCACGCAAAGCGTTTTAGCCCCTACAATGACCCTGTCTGCAGTGCACGCCGGGCTTTATATTTCCTTGAACCAATGCTCTTAGAGCCCGGGCTTGGTACATTGGCTGGTGAGCGTGATCATCTCGCGTCAGATGAACCCAACGCCAGTCTGCCCTCGCCCACCTGAACCCCGGTTCAGGATGCCGGTCCGGTGGCACTTGCAGACACCTTCTTTTTTATCTCCCTATTCCCCCCATGATCATCGAACCTCTGCTGTTGGCCGAATTGGCCGTTTTGGGCCTGTGCACGGGCTTTTTGGCGGGCCTCTTGGGCATTGGTGGCGGCATGATCATGGTGCCTTTTTTGACCTACCTGCTGGGTGCCCGTGGCGTCAGCCCCGACCTGGCCGTCAAGATGGCCATTGCCACGTCCATGGCCACCATCATTTTCACCAGCGTCTCCAGCGTGCGTGCCCACCACAAGAAAAAAGCCGTGCGCTGGGATCTGGTCAAGGGCCTGGCCCCGGGCATCGTGATCGGTAGCCTGATCGGCAGCTTGGGTATTTTTGCGTTTGCCAAAGGCACTTACCTGGCTTTGTTCTTTGCGCTGTTTGTGGGCTTTTCGGCCACTCAAATGTTTCTGGACAAAAAACCTGCGCCTTCGCGCCAGGTGCCCGGTTTTCAGGGTTTGCTCGGCGCAGGCGGCCTGATCGGTTTGCTTTCTGGCTTGGTGGGAGCGGGCGGTGGCTTCATCAGCGTGCCGTTCATGGCTTGGTGCAATGTGGCCATCCACAACGCGGTGGCCACCAGCGCCGCCTTGGGCTTTCCGATTGCCTTGGCCAACGTGGCCGGTTACATCGTGAGCGGCCAAAACGTGCAAGACCTCCCAGCCTACAGTTTTGGCTATTTGTGGTTGCCCGCTTTGGTGGTGATTGCGGTGTGCAGCGTGCTGATGGCCCCCATTGGTGCGGCCACCGCCCACAAGCTGCCCGTCAAGCAACTCAAGCGTGTGTTTGCCAGCGTGCTGTACCTGCTGGCCGCTTACATGCTCTACAAAGGTTTGGTGGCCTGATCAACGGCCCCTTGGACATCACCTCCGGTCAACTTGACCGGTCGTTCGACTCGTCTAGTTTTCAGGGTGTCACGCACCAAGGCGCCTGGTCATGCACCAGGCCCATACACAAGGC
>JAKFXJ010000129.1 GCA_021731425.1 Limnohabitans sp.
ATGCTGGCGGTCAGCACCGCCAGCAAGATCAGCAAGGCCCGGTCCCAGGATGCGCCCTGCGGCGATGAGCGAGGTGCTGTGCTCACTTTTTGCTGAAGCCCAACTCGGTCATCAGCTCACCAATCCACTGGCTGTCCGAGGCCACTTGTTTGCTCATTTGTTCAGCAGTCATCGGGAAAGCTGGAATGCCGGCTTTTTTCAGCTGGTCCTGCACGGGTTTGTCCTTGAGCGACTCCATCATCACGGTAGACAGCCTGTTGATGATGTCCTTGGGCACGCCCACTGGCGCAGCCATGCCGCCCCAGGTGTAGAGGTCACCGTAGCCTTCTTCGGCTGGGGTGGCGGTGTTCGGAAAGAGGGGGTTGCGGTGCGGACCCCAGGCCGAGAGGATCTTGACCTGTCCGTTTTTGGCAAATGAGGCGGCACCAATCGCACCTGCTGTTGTTACGTCGGCATCGCCAGCCATGAGCTCCTTGTGGGAGGGGTTGGGGAAGGAAACCACTTTGTAAGGCCAGCCATCACGCTTGGCGATCTTGGCCGCAATCAAGGCGGGCACAGCAGCGGGGGCATAACTGCCAATGGTCACGGGTTTTCCGCTCTTTTTGGCCCAAGCGGCAAATTCCTTGAGGTTGGTGGCCGGAATGTCGCCACGGGCGGCTAGCACGAAGTCGTTGATCAGCATGCCGCCGACCGATTGGTAGTCGCCCATTTTGTAGGGCGTATTGCCCGCGATGATTTGCGAGATGCCAGGGCCGGGTGTCCAGGTGCCAATGGTGTAGCCATCGGGTTTGGCGCGGGTCATTTCGGCAAAGCCCACAACGCCGCCACCGCCGGGCTTGTTGATTACCTGAACTGGCACGCCCAAGCGCTTGCTCATACCTTCGGCCACCAGACGGGTGACCGCGTCCATGTCGTTGCCTGGCGGGTAGGGGTAGATGATTTCGATGGGTTTGCTGGGCCACTTGTCTTGTGCCATGGCGGGCAGGGCGGCAGCTGTGGCCAATGCGGCCAGGGCGATCAAACGGATGCGGTGGTTCATGTGAGTCTCCTGATGGTGGGGTGAGATGAAATCAAACTTTTTCGGCGGCCGAGAATGCGATGTGCAAGATGCGCAGGGTCTCGTCCACATCCTGGGGAGTGAAGACCAAGGGGGGCGACAGGATGAGGCGGTTGCCTTGTACGCGGATGATGGCGCCCGTTTCACGGGCTGTGCCCACCAGTGCCTGTATGTAGGGCGAGGGCGGCATGAGCATGGCTTTGCTGGCCTTGTCGGTGACCAGTTCCACGGCGGCCATCATGCCTTTGCCGCGCACTTCGCCCACATGGGCGTAGTGCGCCAGTTCTTGCAGCTTGTCTTGCATGTAGGCCCCTACGCGGCTGGCATTGCCCGGCAGGTCTTCGCTGGCCACGATGTCCAGATTCGCGTTGGCCGCAGCGCAGGCCAGGGCATGGCCAGAATATGTGTAACCATGCATCAGCGCAGCGGGTACGCCAGGCTGGTTCCAGGCGCTGGACACCCGTTCATTGATGAGCGTGGCGCCCAAGGGCACATAGCCCGAATTGATGCCCTTGGCCATGGCCATGATGTCGGGAGCCACGCCCCAGGCACGGGCGCCGCACATGGCACCGATGCGGCCAAAGCCGGTCACGATTTCGTCGCTGATGAGCAAGATGCCGTGCTGGTCCAGCAGTTGGCGCAGGCCCGGCCAGTAGCTGTCGTGCGGCACGATCACGCCGCCTGCGCCTTGCACCGGCTCGGCCACCAGGGCGGCAATGTGCTCGGCACCGACCTGTTCGATCAGCTGGGCCAGCTGGTTCAGGCACAGTTGCGCGAGCTGGGCCGGGTCGGTTTCGTTCCAGGGGTTGCGGTAGGTATAGGGCGTTTCTGCCAGGTGGCAGCCAGGCAGAAGCGGCTCGTAGGCGCTGCGGAACATCGGGTTGCCGTTGATGGATGCGCCACCAAAATGCACCCCGTGGTAGCCCCATTTGAGCGAGATGAACTGGTGGCGCTCGGGCTGGCCTTGCAGCTTCCAGTATTGGCGTGCCAGTTTGAGCGCGGTTTCCACCGCGTCCGAGCCGCCCGAAGAAAAGAACACCTTGTTCATCTTCTCAGGCGCAAACATGCGCATCAGCCGTGCCGACAGCTCGATGGCGGGCGGATTAGAGGTGTTTTGGAAGGTGGAGTAGTAAGCCAGCTTGTCCAACTGCGCCTTGATGGCGTCGATGACCTCGGGCCGGTTGTGCCCGATGTTGACATTCCACAAAGAGGCGACGGTGTCCAGGTAGCGCTTGCCGTCGATGTCGTAGACATGCACCCCTTCGCCCCGGTCAATGATCAAGGGCGGCGCAGATTGCACCGCCTTGGGGTCGATCATGGGGTGGTACATGTGCTGCGCGTTGGCGCTGCGGATGTCGATGCTGTTGTGGTTCATGCCCCTAGCATAGGCAGCAAGGGGGTAATGGAAAAAATCCATTATCCTCAGGTCTTTCCCGTAGACAGGTTGTTGCAAACATGGGTTTTCCCAAAGCATCCCTGGCGGCTCCCGACCCGCTGCCCCATTTTGAAAATCCGCAGTCGATTTTCGATTTGCTCAATTTCCAGCTGTACGAGTTCCTGGGCATCAGCGGTTCGTTGGTGACCCGCATATGCGAAAACGAGTACGGGATAACCCGTGAGGAGTGGCAGTTTGCTGCGATGCTGGCCGAACTCGGAGGCATGTCACCCTCGGACCTAGCGGCCCGCACCACGGTGGACCGATCGCAAACCTCCAAAACCCTGCGAGGCCTGATGGCTAAGGGTTTGGTGGATCGGCAGCCTGTGCCCGGAGACGGCCGCAAGGCGAGGGTCTTGCTAACAGAGTCCGGCATGCAGCTGTATCGACTAATCTTTCCCCGTGTGGTCCAGGTGCACAACGAGGTCATGCAAGACCTCAATACCGAAGAACGCGAGGCCCTGGCCCGGGCCATGCACATACTGCGTGGGCGCGCATTGGCCGTGGCGCAAAGGCACAAGCCCGGAAGTGCCGCCGGACGCAGATTGGGTGGCAGCCGCGCACGGTGGAAGTCGCGCCCCTATGCCGATTAATCCCGCTGTTCCGCCTTGATCAGGTTAGCGGCTTTTTCAGTCAGCACCATGATGGGTGGATTAGTGCTACCTGTAACGATGCTTGGCATAAGTACGCCATCGATCACCCGCAGTCTTTGCACATGTTGGACCTGCAAGCGGGCATTGACCACCGCCATCGGGTCACTTTCCGGGCCCATGGCGCACGTTCCCACCGGATGAAAAATGCTACCAGCGGGGCGGCGCACCCAATCTGACAGTTCGGCATCACTTTAAGTCGCGGCACCGGGTTTATGCTCTTGTGCGATGAAATCGGATGGCGGTGACTGGCTGGCAATCTCGTACATTTTTCGCACCATATACGCGGCTAGGAACTGGTCGTTTTCAGATCCCTAGAAGGTACACCAGAGATTGAGTTTGCAGCGCTCGCTCGCCTAGCGAAGGCTTGGTACTGGTGAAGAACAACATGGGGGAGTTCGTACGAGTGCTTGCGCTGGAAGTTGAGAACTGGGTTCAAACAGCGCAATAATTGATGAGTTATTGTGCATCAGTCGCAAAGAGCGTCGACTTCTACCGACAACTGATCGGGAAGAGGGTTACCGAGGACTCAACTCAAACCAGACATCTTTCAATAAAACAGTGGGGGATTCAAAAATAAGGGCTAAAACAGGGGCGAAATCTTATTTAAAGAGGCAATTTCAAATCCCCCCAGCTCCACCACTAACCTGTTTAAAAGCCGCTAACGGCATGCTGTTAGCGGCTTTTTTTATGCCCCCTGTGATCAGCAAAATCGAGTAAATTTTTGACGAGTCTCCAGTGCTCAGCCAAATGGATAAGGGCGCGTCAAAATAGGAACCTCATTCATTTCGGCTGAAACAAGAAAAAGTTATCAGCGGTCGAACTGTTGCGCTGATTGCCATGTGTTGAGTCTGGTGATTTAATTCTTGCGCTGATGGTTCACTTTGCTGAAAGCCGATTCCAGAAAGCCATGCACTCTCAGGAGACGCACACATGTTTAATTTTTTTCCACGCCGTGTTTTTTTGATGGCGGCTGCCCTGTTGCTTGCGCCTACTTTTGTGGCCGCGCAAACCGTTGAGGCTTGGCCCGACAAGCCCGTCAAACTGATCGTTCCTTTTCCACCTGGCGGACCCACTGACACGGTTGCTCGAATCATCTCGACTGGACTGCAGACGCTGTGGAAGCAACCTGTTGTGGTTGACTACAAACCCGGCGCTGGCACGACGCTGGGCACGAATCTGGTTGCCAAGTCAACCGCCGACGGCTATACCTTGGGGATGGCGATCACGGCCTTGACGATCAATCCAAGCCTGCAACCCAATCTCCCGTATGACACCAAAAAAGATCTGGTGGGCGTGTCTCAAGTGGCGCAGGCGCATTTCGGACTTTTTGCACACCCGTCGCAGCCCTTCAATAACATGCAGGAGCTCATCGCTTACGCCAAGAAAAATCCAAATGCATTGAGCTACGCGACTCCCGGCACCGGTACCGGTACGCATTTGGCGGGCGAGATGTTGGCCAGCATGGCCGGCATACGCCTTCTGCACATTCCCTACAAGGGCAGCGCGCCAGCGCAACAGGACATGATCGGTGGTCGCGTGCCCTTGTTGTTTGACGTGCTGTTTTCCTCTATGCCTTTCGTCAAAGACAACCGCATGAAAGTGATTGCCTTGTCCAGCCCCAAACGCGCGGCCTCAAGTCCTGAGATCCCATTGATTGCCGAGACCGTCCCGGGTTTCAGTGCCGTCAGTGCCATCGGCATCATTGGGCCAGCCGGAATGCCACCTGCGTTGTTGCAAAAGCTCAGCGCCGACATTGGCCAAGTGGTGCGCAGTGCAGAGGTGGTCTCACGTATGCAGCAGCTTGGCATGGAGCCCGTGGGATCCACTTCCGATCAGTACACTGCGCAGATCCGTCAGGACATCGACAAGTGGGCTGCAATTGTCAAATCTGCCGGCATCAAGCTGGACTGATGGGATAAATCATGAGCATGCTTCACCTTAAACCTCTACAACCATTCGCCGCCGAAGCCACGGGAATCGACCTGCGTGAGCCGCTCACGCCTGTTCAGATCAAAGCAGTCGAGGAGGCGATGGACCAGCATGCTGTGCTGGTGTTTCGTGATCAGAATTTGAGCCAGACTCAGCAAATCGAATTTGCCAAATCTTTGGGACCGCTGGACATGGGTCTGCGCAAACTCAAGGGTGGGCCGCACCGCCTAGAGTACGCTGAGTTGGCCGACATCTCCAACGTCAAGGTGGACGGCGAGGTGGCAGATCGGGCGCACGCCAAAATAGTCGGCAACGTCGCAAATCAGCTTTGGCACAGCGACAGTTCGTTCCAAAAGCCGCGTGCAAAGTATTCCATGTTGTCAGCCGTTACTGTGCCGGTCTTTGGTGGCGAAACCGAGTTCGCGGATCTGCGAATGGCTTGGGATGATCTTCCGGATTGGCGACAGCGCCAAGTTGAGGGGCTTCGGGCGGTGCACTACGCATTGCACTCGCGGTTTTTACTCGGCGACACCCAATACACCGAAGAGCAACGCCAAGCCATTCCACCGGCAAGTTGGCCCTTGGTCCAAACCGATCCCCGCACCGGCCGCAAGATACTTTTTGTCGGCATCCATGCTTGCGAGATCGAAGGCATGACTGTGGCTGAAGGCCGAATGCTTTTGCTGGACCTGATGGAGCATGCGACACAACGTCAATTTGTTTACCAACATCATTGGCAAGTGGGTGACCTGGTGATGTGGGACAACACCTCCACAGTGCATCGAGGGCGCTGGTTTGACTTCACCGAAAGGCGTGAGCTCAGGCGTGCCACCACCGAAGAAGTGCCCGCTTGAAGTCCTGGGGGCTTAGCCAAGCGCAAACCCCTGGACAATGGTGTGATGGGGTGGGCGGCGCAATGACAAATTGGCTTGACCTGTGGGCAATGCAATTGCAAGGATGGCAGCAATGACTTTGGCAATGACGTGGCAAGAGTGGGTAGAGCACGACGCGGTGGGGCTGGCTGAATGCGTGCGGCGTGGTGATGTGTCACCGGCTGAGTTGGCTGAACAGGCGGCGACCGGGGTGGCCATGATCAATCCTTCGGTGCATGCGGTGGTCGAGGTGTTTGACGATGTGGTGGCCGACCCGCTCAAGGATGGCTTGAACCTGGACGGCCCTTTTGCAGGCGTGCCGTTTTTGATGAAGGACCTGGGGCCCACGATGAAGGGCCGCATGCAAGAGATGGGGTCCTTGATGATGCGCGGCAACCGGGCCAGCGCAGACACCTTCCTCACCAGCAAGATGCGTCAGGCGGGCCTGAACCTCATGGGTCGCACCACCACGCCCGAGTTTGGCGTGTGCAGCTAGGCGGAAAACCCGGCGGTGTATGTCACGCGTAACCCCTGGAACCCCGAGTACACCAGTTACGGCTCTTCAGCCGGCACGGCAGTGGCTTTGGCGGCGGGCGTGCTTCCTTTGTCGCATGCGACTGATGGCGGTGGCTCGATCCGCATCCCGGCGGGCACAAACGGCAATATTGGCCTCAAGCCTTCGCGGGGTGTTTTCTCGAT
>JAKFXJ010000358.1 GCA_021731425.1 Limnohabitans sp.
CGGGCATGTTCCCTTTGGACAGCAACGCCAGCTGGGAAAAGAACGCTGCCAGCCTCAAACAATTGTCCCGATTGCGGGATCGCCTCAAGGCCCTGGAGGCCCACATTCAAAATAACAAGGAAACATGACCATGATGGACATCCACAAAATTCTCAAACAGCTGCCGCACCGCTACCCCATTTTGCTGGTGGACCGCGTGCTTGAACTCGAAAAAGGCGTTCGCATCAAGGCGCTCAAAAACGTGTCGATCAACGAGCCCCATTTCCAGGGTCACTTTCCCCACCGTCCGGTGATGCCGGGTGTGTTGATGCTGGAAGCCCTGGCCCAAGCCGCAGCCTTGCTCGCCTTTGACACCTTGGGTGAGACACCCGATGACCAGACCGTGTATTACTTTGCCGGCATCGACGGCGCCCGATTCAAGCGCCCGGTGGAGCCTGGTGATCAGCTGATCTTGGAAGTCGAGCTCGACCGAATGAAAGCCGGTATTTTCAAGTTCAAGGCACGCGCCAAGGTGGGCGACGAGATCGCGACCGAGGCCGAGTTGATGTGCACCATGCGGAAAATTCCTCAGGCTTGAGTCACATGAGCAAGATCCATCCAACGGCCATCATCAGCCCGGGGGCCGAGCTTGACTCATCGGTGAGTGTTGGGCCTTACACCGTGATCGGGCCGCATGTGCGCATCGGTGCCGGAACCACGGTGGCCAGCCACTGCGTGATCGAGGGCCACACCACAATTGGCAGTGACAACCGGATTTTTCAGTTCAGTTCGCTGGGCGCAGTGCCCCAAGACAAGAAGTACAACAACGAGCCTTGTGAGTTGGTGATTGGAGACCGCAACACCATCCGTGAGTTTTGCACCTTCAACATCGGCTCGCCTGGCGACCGGGCCGTGACCTCGGTGGGCAACGACAACTGGATCATGGCTTATGTGCACCTGGCGCACGACTGCCAAGTGGGCAACCACACGATCTTTGCCAACAACACGCAACTGGCCGGACATGTGGTCGTTGATGACTGGGTGATTTTGGGTGGCTTCACCGTGGTGCACCAGTTTTGCCGCATCGGGGCGCACAGTTTCACGGCCATGAACTCTTTGCTGTTTGCCGACCTGCCGCCTTTTGTGATGGCGCAAGGCCAGCCAGCCCAAGCGCGGTCGATGAACTTTGAAGGTTTGCGCCGCAGGGGCTTTTCTGCAGAACGCATCAGTGCTGTTAAGGCCATGCACAAAGCTTTGTACCGTGATGGCTTGTCGCTCAGCGATGCCATGAACCGCATTGGTGCTTTGGCTACCGGAAAGCCCGAGGCCCAGCCTGATGTCGACATGATGCTCAGCTTTTTACAGGCGGCCTCACCCCAGCGTGGGATCGTGCGTTGACATATCCCGCAAATTCGCCCGTGCTCAAAGCCCCTGCGGGGGCTTTGTCCTTTGCCATGGTGGCTGGTGAAACCTCAGGCGATTTGCTCGCGGGTTTGCTGATTCAGGGCCTGCATTTACGCTGGCCCCAGGCGCAGGGTGTTGGCATTGGTGGGCCACGGATGCAGGCCCAAGGTTTTCAAGCTTGGTGGCCACACGAAAAATTGGCCGTGCGCGGTTATGTCGAGGTGTTGCGCCATTACCGGGGCATTGTCGCCATCCGCGATCAGCTGCACCAGCGTTTGCTGGCCCAGCCGCCCGATGTGTTCATCGGGGTGGATGCGCCCGATTTCAACCTCGATCTGGAAGCTCGTCTCAAAGCCGCCGGCATCCCCACGGTGCATTTTGTTTGCCCATCGATCTGGGCGTGGCGCCCTGAGCGGATTGAGAAGATCCGCCGAAGTGTGGACCACATGCTCTGTATTTTTCCGTTTGAGCCAGCCCTATTGGCCAAAGCCGGCGTGGATGCCACCTATGTTGGGCACCCACTGGCTCAAACCATCCCCATGCACCCAGACCGCACGGCTGCTCGCCAAGCCTTGGGCTTGGATGTACAAGGGCCCGTGGTGGCGGTTTTGCCCGGAAGCAGACTGTCCGAAATCGAGCACCTGACGCCCCGCTTTGTTCAGGCCGCCCAACTCATGCAGCGACAAAACCCTTCGCTGCAATTTGTTTTGCCTGCCATCCCCAGCTTGTTGCCACGCATTCAGGCGCTGGTCGATGCGCAAGGCGGTGTGCCCGGTTTGCACTTGGTCCAAGGTCAGTCACACCATGCATTGGCAGCATGTGACGTGACCTTGATTGCCAGCGGCACAGCCACGCTCGAGGCGGCTTTGTTCAAGCGGCCCATGGTGATTGGTTACCACATGAACTGGCTCAGTTGGCAGATCATGAAGCGCCAACAGCTTCAGCCTTGGGTGGGTTTGCCCAACATCCTGAGCGAGGACTTTGTGGTGCCCGAGTTCTTGCAGGACCGTTGCACGCCCGAGGCCCTGGCACGGGCTTGTCTGGACTGGTTGTCTGCACCTGATCGCGTGGATGCTTTGCAATCCCGATTTGAACAATTGCACCTCACTTTGCAGTGCGACACTGCAAAACTTGCGACCCATGCCCTCGAAAAAGTCCTTTCTCGCTGAGCAGTCCGCTTTGCATTTTCCTGTCTCAGGCTTGACAGCAGGCGTGGACGAGGCCGGGCGCGGACCTTTGGCGGGTCCGGTGGTCGCCGCAGCGGTGATCTTGGACGACTTGAATCCCATTCAAGGCCTGAACGACTCCAAAAAACTCACCGCCAAACGCCGCGAAGTCCTGTTTGACGAGATCCGGGCGCGGGCCCTGTGTTTCGCGATTGCCGAGGCCAGTGTGGAGGAAATAGACCAAATCAATATTTTGCAAGCCACCTTGCTGGCCATGAAGCGGGCGGTAGAGGCTTTGCGATTGCCGCCTAAGTTGGTGCTGGTCGATGGCAACCGCTTGCCCACCTTGTCCATACGTGCAGAGGCCATCGTCCAAGGCGACGCACTGGTGCCCGCCATCTCGGCCGCTTCCATTTTGGCCAAAGTGCACCGCGACCGTTTGTGTGACGCGATGCACCAGCAGTACCCCTTGTATGGGTTTGACCAGCACAAGGGCTATGGCACCGCGCAGCATTTGGCCGCCTTGCAAGCGCATGGCCCGGCCGATTGCCACCGCATGACTTTTGCCCCGGTGGCCAGGAGTGTTCGATGAAACCGATCAGTTCGCGTGACAACCCGCAGCTCAAAGCCTGGCGGCGCTTGGCCCAGGACAGCACGGCTTACCGCAAGGCGGGGCAGTTCTGGTTGGAAGGCGATCACCTGTGCCGCGCCGCCTTGCAACGCGGTGTGCGTCCGCTGCAGGTGGTGCTGACCGAGTCGTTTCAAGCCGAGCAGGGCGAGGAATGGCTGGGGCTGACCGATCAGACCTTTGTGGTGCCCGATGCCTTGTTTGCCAGCCTAAGTGGCCTGGAGTCACCGGCCCGCATGGGCTTTGTGGTGGCGTGGCAAGCAGCTCATGAGGTGTTGCCAGACGCCGCCACCGTGGTGCTGGACCGTTTGCAGGACGCAGGCAATGTGGGGGCCATTTTGCGTTGTGCCTCTGCTTTTGGTTACCGCCAGGTTCTGGCCATCAAGGGCACGGCGGCCTTGTGGTCACCCAAGGTGTTACGCTCGGGCATGGGGGCGCATTTTGGTCTGCATTTGGTAGAAGCCCTCAGCGAGGACGATGTGGCGGCTTTGCGGGTGCCCTTGCTCACCACCAGCTCCCACGAGGGCCCGTTTTTGCACGCCTTGCTGCAAGCCGGTGATTTGCCCCAAAAGTGTGCATGGGTCTTTGGTCACGAAGGGCAGGGCGTCAGCGCCAGCCTGATGGCCCAGGCCCGGCACCAGGTTCGAATTGCCCAGCCTGGCGGGGAAGAATCGCTCAATGTGGCCACGGCAGCGGCCATTTGCCTGCACGCCAGCGCCACGGCAGGTCCCTGAGGCATTTGTGGCGCGGTTGCAGGGTCAAACTGCGTGATTTGTCAGGGTTTACTAGCGGTCCTCAGCTATAATGAGAGGCTTTCCCGCATCAACCTGTACGCCACAGTCCATCCCAGGCCCAATCCTCGAACAAGCAGCCAAAAAGAGATCTATCTCTGGTGAGTGCTGAGGCGTACCCGAACTATTCCGGAGAACCCAGTGCTTTTGTCTCTTCAGGGAACCTTCCCGCCCGCCATCTTGGCGCTTGCAGACGGCACGGTCTTTATCGGCAATTCGATCGGAGCCACCGGCTCCACCGTCGGCGAAGTGGTGTTCAACACCTCGCTCACCGGCTACCAAGAAATCCTCACCGACCCCAGCTATTGCCAGCAGATCGTCACCCTGACGTACCCGCACATCGGTAATTACGGCGTCAACGTGGAAGACATCGAATCCGACAAAGTCCATGCCGCTGGTCTGATCATCAAAGACTTGCCTTTGGTGGCGAGCAACTTCCGCTCCAGCCAAACCTTGTCGTCCTACCTGGTGGATGCGGGCACAGTGGCCATTGCCAACATCGACACACGCCAACTGACCCGCATCTTGCGCACCCAGGGTGCCCAAAACGGGGCCATCGTGGGTCTGGCCAAAGGCCAAGCGGTCACCCAAGCGGTGATTGACCAGGCGATTGCTGCAGCCAAGGCGGCCCCCAACATGGCGGGTCTCGATTTGGCGCAAAAAGTCACCGTGGCCCAGTCTTACGACTGGACCCAATCCGAGTGGCAACTGGGTGCTGGTTATGGCACGCAAACCTCCCCCAAGTTCCATGTGGTGGCGTACGACTATGGTGTGAAGAAAAACATCTTGCGCATGTTGGCTGAGCGCGGCTGCAAAGTCACCGTGGTGCCTGCGAAGACCCCTGCAGCTGAGGTGCTCAAGCACAAGCCCGACGGCATCTTTTTGTCCAACGGTCCTGGCGATCCACAGCCCTGTGACTACGCGATTGCGGCAGCTGCTGAGTTGATCGAAACTGGCATCCCCACCTTCGGCATTTGCTTGGGCCACCAGATCATGGCTTTGGCCAGCGGCGCCAAGACCTTCAAGATGAAGTTTGGTCACCACGGCGCAAACCACCCCGTCAAAGACCTGGATTCCGGCCGGGTGTCCATCACCAGCCAAAACCACGGTTTTGCAGTGGACGAAAAGTCCTTGCCCGCCAACTTGCGTGCCACACACGTGTCTTTGTTTGACGGTACTTTGCAGGGTCTGGCCCGCACCGACAAGCCTGCGTTCTGCTTCCAGGGTCACCCCGAAGCATCGCCCGGCCCACACGACATTGCTTACCTCTTTGACCGCTTCATCAAACTGATGGAGGCGAAATAACATGCCCAAGCGCACCGACCTCAAAAGCATCCTCATCATTGGCGCGGGCCCGATCATCATTGGTCAGGCCTGTGAGTTCGACTACTCCGGCGTGCAGGCCTGCAAAGCTTTGCGTGAAGAGGGCTACAAAGTTATCCTGATCAACAGCAACCCTGCCACGATCATGACCGACCCGGCCACGGCCGACGTGACCTACATCGAGCCCATCACCTGGCAGACGGTTGAGAAGATCATCGCCAAAGAGCGCCCCGATGCGATCTTGCCTACCATGGGTGGCCAAACTGCGCTCAACTGCGCTTTGGACTTGTGGCACCACGGCGTGCTCGAAAAATACAAAGTCGAGCTGATTGGCGCCACGCCCGAAGCCATTGACAAAGCCGAAGACCGACTGAAGTTCAAGGACGCCATGACCAAGATTGGTCTGGGATCGGCCCGTTCCGGCATTGCCCACAGCATGGAAGAAGCGTGGGACGTTCAAAAGACCTTGGGCTTCCCCACCGTCATTCGTCCCAGCTTCACCTTGGGCGGCACGGGCGGCGGTATTGCCTACAACCCCGAAGAATTCGAAGTCATTTGCAAGCGCGGTCTGGAGGCTTCGCCCACCACCGAGTTGTTGATCGAAGAATCCTTGCTCGGCTGGAAAGAGTACGAGATGGAAGTGGTGCGCGACAAAGCGGACAACTGCATCATCGTGTGCTCGATTGAAAACCTGGACCCCATGGGTGTACACACGGGTGACTCCATCACCGTGGCCCCAGCCCAGACGCTGACCGACAAGGAATACCAGATTTTGCGCAACGCCTCTTTGGCCGTTTTGCGCGAAATCGGTGTGGACACGGGCGGCTCGAACGTGCAGTTCTCGATCAACCCCAAAGACGGCCGCATGGTTGTCATTGAGATGAACCCCCGTGTGTCGCGTTCGTCTGCTTTGGCCTCCAAAGCCACCGGTTTCCCGATCGCCAAAGTGGCCGCGAAGCTGGCTGTGGGTTACACGCTGGATGAGTTGCGCAACGACATCACGGGCGGTGCCACGCCAGCCTCTTTCGAGCCATCGATCGACTACGTGGTCACCAAGATCCCACGTTTTGCCTTTGAGAAATTCCCGACAGCCGACAGCCGCCTGACCACCCAAATGAAGTCGGTGGGCGAGGTGATGGCCATGGGCCGCACCTTCCAAGAGTCCTTCAAGAAAGCCCTGCGTGGTCTTGAAGTCGGCGTGGACGGCATGAATGAGAAAACCCAAGACCGCGAAGTGCTCGAGAAGGAACTGGGCGAGCCC
>JAKFXJ010000042.1 GCA_021731425.1 Limnohabitans sp.
CTATGTGGCCAGCTTGATGGGCCGTGTCGTCGAGCCAGGCAAGTTTGCCAACTGGATCGCGCCTCCCGTCATGGGCATCAACCGTCAGCCTGTGGACTTTGATTACGTTCGCTTCAACTGATACGTTGAATCTTTGATTGACTGCCGCTTCCATTTCTGGGGGCAGCAGTTGACAGAGGAAGGGGCGGGTTCCTCATACTGGGGTACCAGAAATCGTCACCCGCCCCTTGCTCTTTCAATGACATGGGTGTGCTGAGCGATCAGGGTCCCATTAGACTCTGAGCGTTGAAGTAGGCACAGAGCGACGGAATGGCTTGGGGCCGGGCACCGATTTTCCGGTACTCCGTATGAGGTGCCCGGCCCCAAGCCATTCCGTTGCGGACCTCGCGGACCACAGACATAAAACGCCAAATACAAGAGAGTCAAGACATGAGCACCGAAGCGACGCTGATCAAACAACACCTGATCGACCCGGAAATCTGCATCCGCTGCAACACCTGCGAAGCGATCTGTCCGGTCGGAGCGATCACGCATGACTCGCTCAACTACGTGGTCAAAGCCGACGTCTGCAACGGTTGTATGGACTGCATCTCGCCATGCCCGACAGGCTCGATTGACAACTGGCGCATGGTGCCCAAGGCCAAGGCCTACAGCATCGAAGAACAACTCAAGTGGTACGACCTGCCCGCTGAACTGAGCGCCGAAGAATTGGCTGCAGCGGGTGGCGTGGCTGACACCGCACAAGAAGAAGCACAAACGGCTGTACAAGCGGCAGCAGCGTCTTCGGCTTCAGCCGCCAGCACCGCAGCAGCGTCGGGCTTTAACTCAGCGCAGTTTGGCGCCACCATCCCCCCTTGGTCTGCAGCCCACGCCTACACCAACTTGTATGGACCCAAGGCACAAGATAAAACCATCACCGCGACCGTCACGGGCAATCTGCGCGTGACCGAAGTGGGTCAACAAGAAGGCCAACAAGACTACGACACCCACCACATCGTGCTCGATTTTGGCCACTTGCCTTTCCCGGTGCTCGAAGGCCAGTCGATCGGCATCATCCCGCCGGGTGTGGACGTCAACGGCAAGCCGCACCATGCACGTCAGTATTCGATTGCCAGCCCCCGCAACGGCGAGCGCCCCGGCCACAACAACCTGTCACTGACCATCAAACGTGTGCTCGAAGACCACGACGGCAAACCGGTGCGCGGCGTGGCCTCCAACTTCATGTGCGACCTGAATGTGGGTGAAAAAGTGCAGGTGATCGGGCCGTTTGGCGCGAGCTTCTTGATGCCCAACCACCCCAAGAGCAACATCGTCATGATCTGCACGGGCACCGGTTCTGCGCCCATGCGGGCCATGACCGAATGGCGCCGCCGCCTGCGGGCCAGTGGCAAGTTTGAAGGTGGCAAACTGATGCTGTTCTTCGGAGCCCGCACGCCCGCTGAGCTGCCTTACTTCGGGCCACTCAACAACCTGCCCAAAGACTTCATCGACACCGAGTTCGCGTTCTCGCGCGAAGTGGGTAAACCCAAGCGTTATGTGCAAGACGCCATGCGTGATCGTGCGGCTGACATTGCATCGCAACTCAAAGACCCCAACACCTGTTTTTATGTGTGTGGCTTGAAAAGCATGGAAGAGGGTGTGGTCATGGCCTTGCGAGACATCGCGCAAAACGCCGGGCTCGACTGGGACAGCGTGGGCGCTGCGCTCAAAAAAGAAGGCCGTCTGCACCTCGAAACCTATTGAACAACATGGCGAACGCTACCCACATTGGCCTGGAACAGGTTCGCCAGCAACTGCGACAGCCCCGCTCCCAATTGAAAGGCCGCCAGGTCTCCGACGAGGCCCGTGCCGAGCTGCGCACCCTCATCGGCCTACCGCCTAAAGACGGCCACCGCCGTGACCTGCTGATCGAGCACTTGCATGTTCTCAACGACCACTTTCATGGCCTGTTCGAGCGCCACATCGTGGCACTGGCCGCCGAGATGCGTCTGCCCGTGGTCGAGGTGTTCGAGGTCGCTTCTTTCTACCACCACTTCGAGATTTTGAAAGACTCTGAAGCTGCGCCGCGAATCACTGTGCGGGTTTGTGACAGTTTGAGTTGCAGCCTGGCTGGCAGCGACAGCTTGCTGCGCCAGTTGCAAAACGATTTGCTGGATGTGAAGGTCGTGCCCGTGCCCTGTCTGGGCCGCTGCGAGCAGGCCCCGGCCGCGCAGGTTGG
The DNA here is from genome assembly GCA_021731425.1 of Limnohabitans sp. Lineage (GTDB taxonomy): Bacteria > Pseudomonadota > Gammaproteobacteria > Burkholderiales > Burkholderiaceae_C > Limnohabitans_A. The sequence goes on from JAKFXJ010000042.1 coordinate 2,219, forward strand.
TCAGCAGGCCGTGGCGCATGCGACGGTTGAAATGGTGGCGCAGCGTGTGGCCCAAGACCAGACCGCGCCCAACCCCTTGCCCGACGCGATCCGCCTCGATGCTTACCTGCAAACCGGCGGTTACCAGTTGGCACAACAAGTGGCCTTGGGCCAGCGCGATGTCGAATCGGTGATCCAGGTCTTGGAGTCCTCGGGCTTGCGGGGTTTGGGCGGTGCCGGTTTTCCGGCCGGGCGCAAGTGGCGCATCGTACGCAACCAGCCCGGGCCGCGCCTGATGGCGGTGAATATCGACGAGGGCGAGCCCGGCACCTTCAAGGACCGAACCTGTTTGGAAGCCGACCCGCACCGCTTTCTGGAAGGTGTGTTGATCGCGGCCAGCGTGGTGGGTTGTGAGGCGGTTTACATCTACCTGCGTGACGAGTACCACGAGGCCCGTGTGTTGTTGACCCAAGAGTTGGCCGCTTTGCAGGCCAATCCGCCTTGTGCCTTGCCGCGCATCGAATTGCGGCGCGGCGCAGGGGCCTACATCTGCGGCGAAGAGTCCGCCATGATCGAGAGCATCGAAGGCAAACGCGGTGAGCCGCGCATGCGCCCGCCTTACATCGCCGAGGTCGGCTTGTTCGGCAGGCCGACCTTGGAGCACAACTTTGAAACCCTGTTTTGGGTTCGCGAACTGATTGAGCAAGGCGCGGACAGTTTTTCATCCCACGGCCGTTATGACCGAAAGGGCTTACGCCGTTTCAGCGTGAGCGGGCGCGTTCGGCAACCGGGCGTCAAGCTCGCGCCCGCAGGCATCACGTTGCGTGAACTGGTGGACGAATACTGCGGCGGCATGGCCGAGGGCCACACGCTCTATGCCTACCTGCCCGGCGGGGCCAGCGGCGGCATCTTGCCCGAGCGCCTGGCCGATGTGCCACTGGACTTTGACACCTTGCAGCCACACGGCTGCTTCATCGGCTCGGCGGCTGTGATGGTGCTGAGCCAATACGACAGTGCCCGCGAAGCGGCGTTGAACGTGATGCGTTTTTTTGCGCACGAGAGCTGCGGCCAATGCACACCCTGCCGTGTGGGCACCGACAAAGCCGCGCAGCTCATGAGCGCTGAGGTCTGGGATGCCGACACTTTGCAAGACTTGGCGCAGGTCATGGGTGATGCGTCCATCTGCGGTCTGGGCCAAGCCGCGCCCAACCCGATCCGCTGTGTTCTGCAGTATTTCCCGCACGAAGTGGGGGCGGCATGAGCACCGTTCAATTCACGCTCAACGGCCAAAGCGTCGAAGCGCCTGCTGGCAAGAGCATTTTGACCATCGCCAAAGAGCTGGGCATTGCCATCCCGCACCTGTGCCACAAAGAAGGCCTGGCGCCCGATGGCAACTGCCGTGCCTGTGTGGTCGAGGTGGCGGGTGAACGCACACTCGCCCCCAGCTGCTGCCGCAGTGCCACGCCCGGCATGCAGGTGCAGACGAACAGCGAACGCGCCGTCAAAAGCCAAAAGATGGTGCTGGAGATGCTGCTGGCCGACCTGCCCGAGCAGGGCCACAAATGGCTCGATGACCGCGCCGAGGCACCACACGGCGAGCTGAGCCAGTGGGCTGAACACCACGGCGTCACGGTGCGCCCGGCGCTGGTTGATCTGCGCCGCGAGGCCGTGCCCGCCGACCTGTCGCACCCGGCCATGGCGGTGAATCTGGACGCCTGCATCCAGTGCAACCGCTGTGAACGCGCGTGCCGCGATCTGCAGGTCAACGATGTGATCGGCCTGGCTTTCCGAGGTGCACACACCCAGGTGGTGTTTGACTTGGCCGACCCGATGGGCGGCAGCTCGTGTGTGGGCTGCGGCGAATGTGTGCAGGCCTGCCCCACTGGGGCGCTCATGCCCAAGAGCCACATGGGCCCACAAAAGGTGGACCGCGAAGTCGACTCCGTCTGCCCGTTTTGCGGCGTCGGTTGCTTGGTGACTTACCAAGTCAAAGACGAAAAGATCGTCAGCGTGAAGGGTCGCGAAGGCCCGGCCAACGAAGGGCGTTTGTGTGTCAAGGGCCGCTTTGGCATGGACTACATCCACAGCCCGGACCGAATCACCCAACCGCTGATCCGCAGGTCGGGTGTGGCCAAAGACCTGGGTCTGATCGACGGCCACACGGACTGGCGTGAAGTCTTCCGTGAAGCCACTTGGGAAGAAGCGCTCGATCTGGCGGCTCAGCCCCTCAACACCTTGCGCCAAGAACACGGCCCCAAATCGCTCGCGGGCTTCGGCTCGGCCAAGGGCAGCAACGAAGAAGCTTATTTGTTCCAGAAGCTGGTGCGCACCGGCTTTGGCAGCAACAACGTGGACCACTGCACCCGCCTGTGCCATGCGTCCAGCGTGGCCGCCTTGCTTGAAGGTGTGGGCTCGGGCGCCGTGAGCAATCCGGTGCGCGATATCGAGCATTCCGACCTCATCATCGTCATTGGCTCCAACCCAACCAGCAACCACCCGGTGGCCGCCACCTGGATGAAGAACGCGGCCCAGCGCGGCACACGCATCGTGCTGGCCGACCCGCGCATCACCGACATCGGGCGTCACGCTTGGCGTACCTTGCAATTCAAGGCCGACACCGATGTGGCCTTGCTCAACGCGATGCTGCACGTCATCGTGACCGAGAACCTGTGCGACGAAAACTTTTTGCGTGATCGCGCTGACAACGTGGCCGAACTCAAGGCCCATGTGCAGGGCTATACACCCGAGTCCATGAGCGCGGTGTGTGGCATCCCCGCAGACACCATCCGCGAAGTGGCGCGGGCTTACGCCAGCGCCAAATCCGCCATGATTTTGTGGGGCATGGGCGTGAGCCAGCATGTGCATGGCACGGACAACGTGCGCTGCCTGATCGCGCTGGCCAGCATCACCGGCCAGATTGGCCGCCCCGGCACCGGCTTGCACCCGCTGCGCGGCCAGAACAACGTGCAGGGCGCGAGCGACGCGGGCCTGATCCCGATGATGTACCCCAACTACCAGCGGGTGAGCGACAAGTCGGCGCACGACTGGTTCGAGAAATTTTGGGATACAAAACTTGACGACCAACCTGGCTACACCGTGGTCGAGATCATGCACAAGGCCTTGGCCCCGGACAGCGACCCGCACAAGGTGCGCGGCATGTACATCCTGGGCGAGAACCCGGCCATGAGCGATCCGGACCTGCACCACGCCCGCCATGCGCTGGCCAGTTTGCAGCACCTGGTGGTGCAAGACATTTTCTTGACCGAGACCGCTTGGTTGGCCGATGTGGTGCTGCCCGCCAGCGCCTGGCCCGAGAAAACCGGCACCGTCAGCAACACCGACCGCACGGTGCAGATGGGCCGCCTGGCCGTGTTGCCGCCGGGCGATGCCAAACCCGATTTGTGGATCATTCAACAGCTGGCCCAACGCATGGGGCTCGGCTGGGCCTATGTGGGTGATCACGATGGCGTGGCCGCGGTGTACGAAGAAATGCGCCAGGCTATGGCCCCGGTCATTGGCGGCATCGACTGGGCGCGGCTCAATGCGGGCTCGGTCACTTACCCCTGTGTGAGCGCCGAAGACCCGGGCCAGCCCATCGTCTTTCACGACCAATTCCCGACCCAGGATGGCCGTGTGCGCTTGGTCACTGCGGGACTGATCCCGGCCAACGAGCAGCCCGATGCCGAGTACCCCTTGGTGCTCATCACTGGGCGGCAGCTGGAGCATTGGCACACCGGAAGCATGACACGCCGCGCCACCGTGCTCGATGCGCTGGAGCCCGCGGCCACCGCGTCCATGCATGGCAGCGAAATGCAGCGTTTGGGCTTGCAGGCTGGGCAGTGGGTGCGCATGGCTTCGCGGCGTGGAGAGGTGGTGTTGCCGCTGCGCCAAGACGATGGCACCCCGCTGGGCACGGTGTTCATCCCCTTTGCTTACCAAGAGGCCGCAGCCAACTTGCTCACCAATGCGGCGCTGGACCCGTTTGGCAAGATTCCCGAATTCAAATTTTGTGCCGTGCGCGTCGAGGCCACTCCATTGCAGAAAGCATAATCATTGGCTTTGACTGACCAGACGGTTGCTTAGCGCTTTGTTTAGCTGGCCCCGGTTAGCACATCAGGCCAAGGAGGCCGATTTGAATTGGAATGTGCAAACCATCTTCTGGATGGATGCGTTTTTGTACCTCATGCTTCACGCGGCCATCTGGTACGGTTTGGCCCGCTTTCGCAGCCCCGTGGTGGTTTGGTGGAGCGCGTCGGGCATTCTCAGCGCTTTGGGTTTGTG
>JAKFXJ010000207.1 GCA_021731425.1 Limnohabitans sp.
GCACAGCAGCGTGGCCAACCAACCCTCCGAGCTGCTGGACCAGCGCGACTTGCTGCTGCGTGAATTGTCCAGTCTCATTTCCGTCAAAACACGCTTTGAACCCAACGGCGCCGTCATCGTGAGTGTGGGCGACACACTGGACCAAGGTATTTTGGTCAGCCAGACCACCGCACGCGCCATCTCTGTGCTTGACTCAACCATCGATGCAGGCAAATTGTCTTTTGTCATCGACGCCTATGGCGTTCCTGAAACCATGACGGGCATCAGCAGTGGCAAAGTTGGCGGGGTAATGAGTTTCAGGGACCAAGTGCTCAAACCTGCCGCGAATGCGTTGGACGGCTTGGCCAAGAGCATGGTGGACAGCGTCAACAGCGTTCACCGCGACGGCGTTGATGCGGAGGGCCAACTGGGCGGCGATTTGTATGGCTTTGAACAAGGTCATGCCGACAAAGCCACCAGCATGATCATGCTCATTCAAGACGCCAACCGTGTGGCCGCTGCAGGGCAGTTCCGGGTCATCGACAACCCCTTGAACAGTGGCACGGCGCAAGCACGCATACTTTACGGACAACCCAATTTTTTGGGACCTACCCAATTGTTGGGTGATCTCGCATTGGCCAAGGCGCCACAAATTGCCACGCTCACTGGCTTACGCATCGAACCCAGCCAAGGGTTTGCCAGCCTGGGACTGATCCCAATTGGTACACAAAATCTGAGTCTCACTCTGCAGACGCCTGGCCCAGGTCAAACCCTGCAAGTGCTGACACGGGATGGCCGTCATGTTTTGGGCAGCGCACTGAACACCACCCAACAAGGCCTGCTGGTCAAGCAAGCCAATGGCATGGAGGCCGGCGCCACCTACAGCACCGAAACACTCAATGCCAAGCTACCCAACACCTATTTGGACATGGACATCTTCATGGGTGCCAAGGCCAGCGTCAACCTGAGCCAACAATTCAACGCCGTGACCGGTGAGCTTCAAGCCCCCCTGAGAACAGCCGCCTCGCTGACCAGCAAGACCTTCGTCAACAGCACCGACGGCTTCGCCGATGGTGCTTTCACCCTTAACGGCCAAAACCTGCCCGCCTTGGCAGGTCCCATTACCCTGACGAAGGTGGTCGACTGGATCAACACAGCCACAGCCTCTGACGCCACCAGCGGCCGCATTACCGCCTCCGCACAAAACGGCAAATTGGTTCTGAGCCGCCCGTCAAGCAACACCACCGATGACATTCGTCTTGGCATGGGGTCCGGCACGCCTGCTGACCTGCAACGTCTGGGGTTTGACACCACCATCAGCATTGAAGGCAGCACACAAGATGATCTGCTGGTTTTCGTCACAGACGCCAGCCTGAGCCCAGGAGACAGCGCCAGTACAGTCGACATCACGGCGCAATTCAGTGGCATCCAGGGCGACATGAAACAAGCGCTGCGGACTTCGGCCTTAGAGGTCAGGTTCACCAGCGACCAAGACTATGAGATCAGAGACAACCGAACCAACACACTGCTGGCCAAACGCAGCCTGATCCCCGACCCCCTGTCGGCCACGCCTAGCCTGAGCTACCGCGGCCTGAAGCTGGAGTTTTCCACCGCGCCCAAATCGGGCGACCAATTCACCATCGACGGCAACCGAGACGGCATTGGCAACAACGAAACTATGCTGCGTCTGGTGGCACTGGAGGACGAGCGCCTGATGCCTGGCGGCTTGACCATCACAGAGGCCTATATCGAGCGCGTTAACCAAGTGGGTAACGTGGCCCGCCAAGCAGCCATTTCTGAGCAAGCCCTGCAGGTGGTGTACCGCCAAGCCCAGGAAGCCCGAGACGGCATATCCGGGGTGAGCTTAGACGAAGAGGCCTCGGCGCTGGTGCGCTTTCAGCAGGCCTACCAAGCCAACGCCAAGGTCATGCAGGCCGCCATGTCCATGTTTGACACCATCTTGCAAGTGCGCTGAGGGCCTTCACCATGAAAATCTCCACCTCTTTCTTGTTTGACCGTGCCACCGAGCGCATGAGCACCATTCAAAACAAGCTGGCCACCACACAAGCCCAAATGGCCGTGGGCAAACAGATCCTGGCGCCCAGCGCTGCGCCCGACCAGGCTGCAGCCATCCAGCGCCTCAAAGGGGAAGTTGAGCGTCAAGTGAGCCATATGCGCACGCTCGAAGTAGCCATGCGCCGCTACACCGCCGAAGAAACTGCCCTGTCCTCTTCGAACGACATCCTGATCCGCATGAAAGAGCTGGGCATCCAGGCCGCCAACGACACACTGGCCCCCGACGACCGCAAAGCCATTGGTGTGGAAATGAAGGCCCTGCGCGACCAATTGCTGAGCTTGGGCAATACGCGCGACGACAGCGGCAACTACCTGTTTTCGGGCACGCGGGTCAACACCCCAGCATTTGCCGAAGACGCTAGTGGCGATGTGGTTTACCAAGGCGATCAAACCCAAACCCGCATTCCGGCAGGCGTGGAACGCACAGTGCAATTTACCCGCGCGGGCACCGACGTATTTAGCCGCGTGGTGCGCGATGACGGCCAAGCCGTAGGCTTTTTTGACGCCCTCGACCAGATGATCGACGGCGTCAACAGCAGCCGTACAGGCCGTATTCAGCAAGGTATAGCCGACATCACCCAGATGCACAACAGCCTGACCTTGTCCCAAGCGCAAAACGGCTCAGACCAGGTGGTGTTGCAGTCGCAACTCGATGTGCTGGACGAAAACACCCTGCGCATCAAATCGACCTTGTCTGAAATCGAAGATCTGGACTACGCAGAAGCCGTGGCCCGTATGAACAAGGAGATGATGGGCATGGAAGCGGCCATGGGCAGCTTTGCCAAGATCTCAGGTTTGTCGCTTTTTGACTACATCCGGGGCTGAGCAGGGGCTGGCCACTTCAGCCTTGTGTGTCTGTGCCGATTCTTTGAACTGATCACCCTTTTTTTACACGACCCACACCATGGCCACCAGCAGCATTGTCAACACCCTCGGCGCCGGCTCCGGCATCGACGTCAAAGCGCTGGCCCAAGGTCTGGTGGATGCCGAGAAAATACCCAGAAAAGAGCGGATCGACGCCAAAATCGCCAAGACCGAAGCCAAAATTACCGGTTTCAGCGCGATCAAGTACGCCCTTTCAGAGCTGAAAACCGCCTTCGCCAAGATCAACGACGCCAGCGAATTTGCTTCCATCAAACCCAGCAGTTCCCAAGCCAGCGCTTTTGGTGTCACCGCCAGCAGCAGCGCCCAAGCCGGAAGTTATGGCATCGAGGTTATGCAGACGGCCCAGGCCCAGCGCACGGCCAGCACCAGCTTTACCGACCGCACCACGCCCCTCAATGGCGGCAGCGCCTTCACCCTGAACCTGACGCTGGGCGGCGTGAGCCAAGACCCGATCGCGGTCACCACCGCCACCCCGGCAGGCATGGTCAACGCCATCAACGGGGCGGACTTGGGCGTGACCGCGCAGCTCATCAACACAGGCAGCGGCTTCAACGTGGTGCTGACTGGCGAGACCGGCGCCACCCAATCGTTCACCATGGGCAGTGACGATGGCAGCGGCAATGCGGTGGCCGATGTCGCTTTCTCGACCCCTTTGCAAACCGCGGTAGACGCGAGCTTCAAGGTCAACGGCCTGACCGTGACGCGCAGCACCAACAGCATTTCGGATGTGATCGATGGCGTCACGCTGGACCTTTACACCAACACCACAGGGGCCGCACGCCTGGACCTGAACCGCGAAACAACCGGCATCAAGGACAACCTCAAAGGCCTGGTCACCGCTTACAACGATTTTGAAGAAACCCTGAAAATTTTGGGTGACGCCGGCAGTGAGGTGGAAGAGTTTGGCGGTGCGCTGGCCGGCGAAAGCTTGCTTCAAACCGTGCGCACACAGGTGCGCGACTTCATCATCAACAACTCCAGCGCCCCAGGCACCAACATCAAAGCGGCGCGGGATGTCGGGATCAGCTTTGACCGCAATGGGAAACTGACGCTGGACGAGACCAAGCTGGACAAGGCCTTGCAAAACCACTTTGGCGAGGTCTCCACCATGTTCACAGCGGGCGCGAACAACCAAAGCATTTACAGCGTGTCCTCTGGGGGCTTGGCGGGCGACGCCGTCAAACGCATCGAAAGAATGCTGCTTTCGACAGGCCTGATCGACACCCAAAGCAAGAGCGCCACCAACCAGATCACCAAGTACAAAGAAGAGCTCACCGTTTTGGAAGATCGAATGGAAAAGCTCATGACGCGCTACATGAACCAGTTCAGTGTCATGGAAAGCATTGTGGGCAGCAGCACCAGCATGCGAGAAAGCCTCAAAGGATCCTTTGAAGGCATGATGAATGCCTACAAGAATTGAGGAAAGCGCCGCCAGGGCGCCCGCCAAACCGGCGCTTCAGGGCTGACGGGCCAGCTGATTTTTGATTTGGCTCACCTGCCGCACCTTGACGCGGTCCAGCCCCAACCAGTTTGCCGCGGGGCTGGAAAACAAAGCCGCGTGCTCCAAAAACAGCAGCCGGTTTTCTGGCAACAACAGATTCCCTGCCGCCACAGGCTGTGTGGCAGACCACTCGCGGGACAGCGCCTGCGTCAAGCCCTGCTGGGTTTGCGGCAAGGTGCTGGCCAAAATGTCGGCCTCTTGCACCAACACCGCCAAGCAGTCGCGCTGGCGCAAATCAAAAGGCTTGGACCGAACATCCATGTGAAAAGCCTTCACACGAGACGGTTCTGTGGCCAAGATGCAATGCGCTACGTCTTGCCGATCGCTTCCTGACAGACCCGCGCTTTGCATCAAAGGCTGCAAGTCCTGCACCGCCCGTGACTCGAACTCACCGGGCTGGCTGTTGGAGCCCCCAGGATGCAGAAAATCGTGGCCAGCCATGATGGCCAAGGCCAAGGCTACAACTTGCGGCGCATTCGCTCCGGGCACTTGGGCCTGAACAGAGGCTTTGATCAAATACGTCATGCACACCAGCGTATCGGCAATGTGCAGTCGGTTGTGATAAGCCGGCTCAGCACCACGCGCATGCCGCTGGGCACCATCGCGCTCGATCTGCTCGCACACACTGCGCCCAAACGATTGCAATGCATGGACCCGAGAACCCAAGCGGGGCGAGCCCAGCGCCAACTGCTGCCAAGCACGCTGAAAAACCAGGGGCAAACCAGGCCAGCCTTTGGGCCAGGGACGGCGCAAATTGCGCAGCGCCACGGCCAACTCAGTCAAGGAGGCTTGCGCCGCCAAAGGGGTGGACATGGCCATGTCAGACTTTCGTCCGCAAAGCGTTTTGCATGTTTTGCTGAAGCATCATGGCTTCAAACACAGCCGTCAGGATCGGCGAAGCGGTTTTGAGCATGCCCCGCAGACCCTCGGCCGTGATTTCCAGCAACACCGTGCCGTCCCCCGCCAAGGCGGTGGCGCCACGGATACCGCCCTGCAGCATGGCCTGCTCGCCAAAGGAGTCGCCCTCTTTGAGGGTGGCAAAAACAGCCCCGGTGTTCTTGTCGGCCATGCGAATGGAGCCGGACTGAATGAAGTACAGCTTGTCGGCGGGCTCACCCGCTTTGAAAAGCACTTGGCCCTCTTCGAGCCGTATTTCGTCAAAAGAGGTCATGGCAGTGAAGGCGGTGGAGAGGACAGCTGGAGGGTGCGCATGACCGTGGACTTCAAAATACCTTTGAGTCCCGGTGGCATGTTTTTCACCAACTTGGAAATCACGTAAATCGGGAAAACACGGACCTGAACGTCGTCCACGGCCACGGCGTCCATGCTGTAGGGCAGCCCACCCACGCCTTCTGCCAGGCCAATCACGCTGCCCGGACCCAAGCGGTAAATGTCATCGCCCTTGACACCCAGCACAGAACCTTTGATGACGAAATACGCCGAGCTCACGGGTTCACCCAGGCGTGCAAAACGCGTTTTGGCGCGGATCAAAGAAGTGCTCAGCTCGGAGGAACCCCACAGCGAGAAATACAGACGTTCATTGGCGTTGAGCTTGCCCGAATGGTAGAGCTGCAAACTTTGCTCAGAATAAGGGTCTCTGACACCTAAAGCATGCAAATGCTCAATATTGACAGAGAAAGAGGCGGCAACGAACTTGCTGGTACTCATGTCACCACCCGACGAAAAAACGGCGAAAAAGGAAGAAGTTTCATCGATTCCACGTACTTGGCTGTCGGGCCTTCCCTGTCATGTGCCTGCAGCGGTGTTGAAACGCTGTCTTGAACAGGAATACCCGTGAGTTGGCGAGGATAGCATTGATTCGAAGGGCTCTTGACACCGGCTGAATCAACGCAAGCCTGCCAAACCCCGCCAACTGTGGCCCCAAGAGACCACCCAACTTCTCTCTTTAGCAACCATCGAAGTCCAACCCAAAGACCCAGGCAAACCGAAGGGCAGATGACTTGGAAGCTTCTGAACAAGATTTCAAATTTATTTTTTAAAATAATTAGTATTT
>JAKFXJ010000261.1 GCA_021731425.1 Limnohabitans sp.
GATGCCGTGGGCCAGCATGCACAAAGCAGCGACTTTGCGTTTCTCAAACCGGTCACCCAGGGTCGCCCCCATCAGCACGCCAGCCAGCTGACCAAAGGTCATGATCAGGATCACCCAACTGGCGGTGGTGAACGAATAGCCGAGGCCTTCCTTCATGTGGGTGATGGCATGCACGTTCACGGCCGACACCACCAGCAAGGCCAATCCGTGTCCGATGGCCAACATCCAAAAAGCCCGGGTGCGCAGTGCTTGTGCGACAGTGAATTCGATCTGGACCGGTGGGGCGGGGTGGCCTTGGGCCAAGTTGGCAGCCGCTTGGGCCGGGTCGATGCCGTCGACGTGTTCGCCGTGGTCCTCGGGTCGGCGACGGATGATGCTGGCCATGGGCAAGCCGGTCAATAAAACCAACAGACCCGACCCTGCCGCAGTGGCCCGCCATCCCCACACCTGAATGTACCAGGCCATCAGCGGCACCACCAGCCCACCCATGGCCAAGCCCAGGCTCATGATGGACAGGGCGCGTGCGCGGAACTTCTCGAACCACTGCACCAGCGCAACCGACAGCGGAAAGTAGCCGCCCAGGCTGGCGCCAACGGCCATCAGGATGGCGCTGGCGTAAAAGGTGGCGACGCTGTCGACTTGGCTGAGCAGCAGCAAACCAGCGCTGAACAGCACCATGCCCCAGCGGATCATTTTTTGCGGGCCCACCCTATCCATCATCCAGCCCAGCACCGGGCCGATGATGGCCGCCTCAACCGATTGCAGCGCGGCAGCGCCGGACAAGGTGGTTTTGCTCCAGCCCATTTCGTCCGACAGCACGGCGATGTACAGACCCAAGGCCTGTGTGAGAAAGGCCGCCAGCAAAAACTGGATGCCACAAGCCGCGCCCACCATGCGCCAGCCATAAAAAAGCTTCATGTGCGGAGTCCCCCGGTGCCTGCGCCCTGGCGGTGCCAGCCCTGGGGCAGTCTTGGTGAGGGCCTGGCGAAGGATGTCATGGAGGAAGGTGCTCGGTCGGAATGTCTGTGCAGAGCGCACATCGTGGCACGCCCAGCTTGCGCCGTGTGTCCCGAAGTGGACGAAATCCAAGGTGGCGGTGCTGTGAAGCTGCCCTGACTCAGGCAACTGCTCAGCCAAGTGTGGCTTGAGGGAGCGGTTGAGGTGTTGCATGCGGTGCGAACTTCCTACAATCGACAGATGTTGTCTGAATTTTCCCCGAACGCTTCGGCGTCCCCCTTGCTCGCCCAGCTCAACGACGAGCAGCACCGGGCGGTGGCTTTGCCCACTGAACACGCCCTGATCCTGGCGGGTGCAGGCTCTGGCAAAACCCGTGTGCTGACCACGCGCATCGCCTGGCTGTTGCAGACCTCGCAGGTGTCGCCCGGCGGCATTTTGGCGGTCACCTTCACCAACAAGGCCGCCAAAGAAATGAAGCTGCGCTTGCAGTCCATGCTTCCGGTGAACGTGAATGCGATGTGGATTGGCACCTTCCACGGGCTGTGCAACCGGTTTTTGCGGGCGCATCACCAGCTGGCGGGTTTGCCGCAGACCTTTCAGATTCTGGACACACAAGACCAGCTCTCGGCCGTTAAGCGCCTGTGCAAACAGTTCAATGTGGACGAAGACCGCTTCCCGCCCAAGCAGGTGCAGTATTTCATCTCGGGCTGCAAAGAAGACGGCCAGCGTCCGGGCGATGTGCCGGTGCGCGACGACGAGACCCGCCGCAAGGTCGAGCTGTACCAGCTGTACGAAGAGCAATGCCAGCGCGAAGGTGTGGTGGATTTTGGCGAGCTGATGTTGCGCTCTTTTGAGTTGCTGCGCGACAACGCGCATGTGCGCGAGCACTACCGCCGCCGTTTTCGCCACATCTTGGTGGACGAGTTTCAGGACACCAACAAGCTGCAATACGCCTGGCTCAAGCAGTTGGCGGGTTTGCCGGGCGAGGGTGGGGAGTGCGCCATCTTGGCCGTGGGCGACGACGACCAGAGCATCTACGCCTTCCGGGGTGCCCGCGTGGGCAACATGGCCGACTTTGTGCGCGAGTTTCAGGTCAAGCACCAGATCAAGCTCGAGCAAAACTACCGCAGCTTCAGCAACATCCTCGACTCGGCCAACCACCTGATCAGCCACAACAAAACCCGCTTGGGCAAAACCCTGCGAACAGACCAAGGCGCGGGCGAACCGGTGCGCGTGGTGGAGTCGCCCTCTGACTTTGCCGAGGCGCAGTGGCTGATCGAAGAGCTGCGTCAGTTGGTCAAGCAAGACGGCTTTGAGCGCAAGGAAGTGGCGCTGCTGTACCGCAGCAACGCGCAAAGCCGGGTGCTCGAAACCGCGCTGTTCAACGCCGGTTTCCCGTACCGGGTGTATGGCGGTTTGCGCTTTTTTGAACGCGCCGAGATCAAACACGCGCTGGCCTATCTGCGCCTGATGGAGAACCCCAACGACGACACCAGCTTTTTGCGGGTGGTCAACTTTCCGCCACGCGGCATCGGGGCCCGCAGCATCGAGCAGTTGCAAGACGCGGCCCGTGCCGCAGGTTGCTCCTTGCACGACGCGGTGAGCGCCACCACCGGTAAGGCCGGGGCGAATTTGGCGGCGTTTGTGGCCATGGTCGATGTGCTGCGCGAGCAGACCGAGGGCATGACGCTGCGCGAGATCATCGACCTGGTGTTGGAAAAAACCGGACTGGTCAACCACTACCGCACCGAAAAAGAAGGTGCGGACCGCGTTGAGAACTTGGAAGAATTGGTCAACGCCGCCGAGAGTTTTGTCACCCAAGAAGGTTTTGGGCGCAGTGCGGTGGCTTTGCCGCAAGGCACCTCAGGCCTGGGGCAAAGCCCGGCCAGCCAAGGCTTGAGTGGCTCAACAGACGCAGACCTCGGCACGGTGGACGAGTTCAGCGAAGACGGCGTGATCATGAGCCCGCTGGCGGCTTTCTTGACGCACGCCTCGCTGGAGGCGGGCGACAACCAAGCGCAAGCGGGTGAAGACGCGGTGCAGCTCATGACGGTGCACGCTAGCAAAGGGCTGGAGTTTGACGCGGTGTTCATCACCGGCTTGGAAGAAGGTCTGTTCCCGCACGAAAACGCGATGAACGACTTTGACGGCCTGGAGGAAGAGCGCCGCCTGATGTACGTGGCCATCACCCGTGCCCGCAAGCGCCTGTACCTGAGCCTTTCGCAAACGCGCATGCTGCACGGTCAGACCCGCTACAACCTCAAAAGCCGCTTTTTGGACGAGTTGCCCGAAGAGTGCCTCAAGTGGGTCACGCCCAAAAACGGTGGCTTCTCTAACTTGGGCCAGCCCGCGAGCGGGGATGGTAGCGCCTCGGGTGGCGGCTGGCCACAAACCCCGGCCTTCAACCGCCATGCACGCCCGGCCTGGGGCCAAAGCAGCCTGAGCACCGAAACCTACAAAAGCCCGCCTGTGCCGGTGCAAAAAGCCGCGCCCGAGCATGGCATCAGCGCTGGCAAAACCGTGTTCCACACCAAGTTTGGCGAAGGCAAAGTGTTGGCTGTGGAGGGCGTGGGGGCCGATGCCCGGGCGCAGGTCAACTTCCCGCGCCACGGCGTGAAATGGCTGGCGCTGAGCGTGGCTAAACTCACGGTGGTGTAAACCCATTACTGTTCTGAAAGTCTCCATGAAAATCGTCCAAAACACCGTCGTCACCATGCAGTACAAAGTGACCAACGCCCAAGGCCAGTTGCTGGACAAGGCTCAAGAGCCCACCTCGTATTTGCACGGTGGCTACGACAACACCTTCCCCAAAATCGAAGCCGCACTCGAAGGCCAAGAAGTGGGCTTTGCCACAACCTTGAAGCTGACCCCGGCCGACGCTTTTGGCGAGCGCGACGAGAGCTTGGTTCAGACGATTCCCAAAAGCGAGTTCCCGCCCGGTGTCAAAGTCGGTGGCCAGCTGCGCGGGCGCACCCCCGATGGACGCGAGCAGGTGTTCAACGTGCTCAAAATCAAAGGCGACCAGGTGATCTTGGACGGCAACCACCCTTGGGCCGGGCAGCACCTGACGCTGAGCCTGAAGGTGACGGAAGTTCGGGCGGCATCAGCCGAAGAAGTGACGCACCGCCACGCACACGGTGCGCACGGTCACCACCATTGAGCTTTTTATTCGGGCCGATCCGCGCTGGCGGGCGGCTCGTCGTAGACATCGGTCGAGAAACAGTCTCGCACCGAAAACAGCATCGAGGTGAAGAACATGGCCGCCACCATCAGCGCCAGGGGCATGAATGTGGCCGTCATCAAGCCCGGATTGCCCAGGAGACTGGAGATGAGCAGCGCCAAGACCCCGGCCAACACAAATATCACACCCCAAGCGAACACATACACCCCAAAGGCCTTGAGGTTGCGCCAGCAGGCCACGAAGCTGAAAAACAGGCTTTTGACGGCGGGGAGACCGTACCAGTGCACCAGAGCGGGTGCGTGCCAGAACATCATGGACAGCGGTATATAAAACAGCATGGACACCCACAGGGCGCTTTGGAACGAATCGGTGGTGACCACTTCAGGCGTCATGGCTTTTCCGCCAAAGTACACCTTGGCGAAGGTGCCGCCGTCGACCAAGGCCGAAGCGCCCATGACCAACAGAAAGATCACCGCATAAAGGCCACCCAGATGGAACATGGCCTGGCGGTGCGGGCCGGCCTTGAAGGCCGCAAACAGCACGCTGGGCATGGGGAATTTGCCCTCGGTGGCGGTCTGGGTTGCCGCCATCATGCCTAGCGTGAGCGCAGGCAAGACGATCAGCGCCAAGGCGCTGCCAATGAAGGGCACGATGGACACGATGGAGATCGTGGCCATGAGCAAAAAGAAAAGGCCCGACAGGGCCAGCGGTTGACGCCAGAAGGTGCTCATGCCCTGACGGACCCATTTGAGGCCGGCACGGGCGGGAACAATTTGCAGGTTCATGGTGTTCAGACGAGGTCAGACAGGGAAATGGGCTGTTG
Source organism: Limnohabitans sp. (assembly GCA_021731425.1). GTDB lineage: Bacteria > Pseudomonadota > Gammaproteobacteria > Burkholderiales > Burkholderiaceae_C > Limnohabitans_A. Next base: position 4,962 of record JAKFXJ010000261.1, read on the forward strand.
CACCCGACCGCGCAAAACGCGTTCGAAATGGGTCGGGTCGTGCGGGGTGAGCATGGCTGCTTCGCGGGGCAGATGGTAGTCCCACAGCCGAGAAATCCAAAAACGCAAAGCCCCTGCCCGCAAAAGGGCAGGCAGCAACGCGCGTTCGGCCGCGCTCAAGGGGCGTACCCGGTTGTAGGCCTGCACCATGGCTTGGGCGCGTGTGGCGTCGTGGACGCCTGTGGGCAGGTCGATGCACCAATCATTCAGGCAAACGGCCAAGTCAAACAGCCAGGTGTCGACACCCGCAAAGTAAAAGTCAAAAAAGCCCGTCAGTTGCTCGCCGTCGAACATCACGTTGTCGCGGAACAGGTCAGCATGCACCGGCCCACGGGGCAGGGCAGCATACGCTGCGCCCTCGGCAATGTGGTTTTGGTAGGCCAGCTCGCTGCGCAGCAAGGCGGCCTGGGGCACGTCCAGGTAAGGCAGCACCACGGGCACGGTCTCGTTCCACCAGGGCAGGCCACGCAAATTGGGCTGGCTGCGGTTGTAGTCGGCCCCGGCCAGGTGCATGTGTGCCAGCATGTCGCCCACAGCCGCGCAATGCACCGACTGAGGCTGCAGCTGGCTTTTGCCCGCCAGTTTGTTCACCACGGCGGCTGGTTTGCCGTTCAAGGTGTGCAGCACATCGCCGTCGCGGTTGGCCGACGGGTCGGGCACCGGAATGCCGCGCCCGGCCAGGTGCTTCATGAGGAACAGGTAAAACGGCAGTTGCTCGTGCGTCAGGCGTTCGAACAGGGTGAGCACATACTCACCTTGATCGGTGGTGGCGAAGTAGTTGGTGTTTTCAATCCCGCCCTCAATGCCGCGCAAAGCGGTGAGTTGGCCCAGGTTCAGGGCTTGCATCAGGTCGTTGGCCTGGGTTTCGGTGACTTCGGTGAATACCGCCATGGGGAGAGGGTCAAAGCGCCAGAGGGTCTGGCTTGGGTGGGGAAAACAAGGATTGTAGAGGGCGAAAAGCCAACAATGACCCGCGAAGGGCTGACTGCGCGGGGCTGATGTGGCAAAGCGAAGCGCCTCTGAGGCCCCGCGCAGTCAGCCCTTTGCGGGTCTGCCCGGGTTTGCCCAGAACTGGCGGGGCGATCGGGTGGCCGGGCCTGCACCAGGGCTCAGAGGCGCTTCGCTTTGTCACATCGCCCTGGCGCAGGCCCGGCCACCCGATCATGGGGTCGTTTGACGGTCAAGCCCTTAACCCGGTACACAATCAGGGGATGAGCGACAACACCCCCGACACCCTACCCAACACTACCCAACCGACCCTCTTGTTGGTCGACGGCTCCAGTTACCTTTATCGCGCCTTCCACGCCATGCCCGATCTGCGGGCCGTGCCGGGCGACCCGGCGAGCCCCGCCACCGGAGCCATTCGCGGCATGATCAACATGATGGAGCGGCTGCGCAAGGACGTGCCCACTGTTTACGCGGCCTGCGTGTTTGACGCCAAAGGCCCGACT
>JAKFXJ010000299.1 GCA_021731425.1 Limnohabitans sp.
GGTGGGCGGGGGCATCAGCGACGGCTGGGGTGTGGCAGGTGCCATCGCGTCCGGTGCCGACCTGGTTTACATGGGCACACGCTTTATTCCCACGCTCGAGAGCATGGCCGACCCAGCCTACAAACAGATGCTGGTGGACAGCACCGCCGACGATCTGGTCATCAGTGCCGGCATCACCGGCACGCCGGCCAGCTGGCTCAAGCCTTCCCTCCAGGCCAATGGGCTGGACCCCGACCATCTTCCGTCGGCACCTGCCCGCAGTTACGACAGCAACCAGGCCATTGGGGCCAAAAAATGGCGCGATGTGTGGGCTGCCGGGCAAGGCGTGGGGGCTATCAAGGCGGTCGAATCCACTGCCGCAGTGGTGAACCGACTGGCTGTTGAATACGCTGCAGCACGTCAGCGATTTTCTGCCATGCCTTCTATCTAAAGCCACGCCACTATTACTTTTGAATCCGCATGAAATCCGAAGTCGTTCAGCGCATCCACCCCACCCTGGTGCCGGGTCAGCACCCCTACATGAGTGGGGCCTTTGCACCTAACTACACCGAATACAACGCGACCGATCTGGAGGTGATAGGCGAAGTGCCCAAGCGCCTCAATGGCGTCTACCTGCGCAACACCCAAAATCCGGTGCACCAGCCCTTGGGCACGGCCCATGTTTTTGATGGTGATGGCATGCTGCATTTGCTCAGCTTTCGGCATGGTCAGGTTGAATACCGCAATCGCTTTTTGCGCACCCGAGGTTTCATGGAGGAACAGGCTGCCGGGCAAGCGCTGTATGCCGGCCTGATAGACCCTCCCGCGCTCGCCCAAAGGCCCGGTTGGGGTGCGCGCGGGGGCCTCAAAGACACCTCGGCCACCGATGTCATCGTGCACGCTGGTGCGGCCCTGACCACCTTTTACCAGTGTGGCGAACCCTACCGCTTTCACCCCCGCACACTGGAGCCCTTGGGGGTGGCCGACTGGGGCGCCTCGGTCCTGCCTGACAACGGGATTTCGGCCCATCCTAAAGTGTGTCCACGCACGGGCGACCTTTTGTTTTTCAACTACAGCAAAAACGCCCCCTTCATGCATTACGGTGAGGTGGACCGTCACAACCAATTGGTGCATTACGTGCCCGTGCCGCTGCCGGGCCCGCGCCTGCCGCACGACATGGTGTTCACCGAACACTTTGCCATCCTCAATGACTTTCCCCTCCACTGGGACGAGTCCCTGCTGCCCAAGGGCAAGCACAAGCTGATTTACCGCCAGGACCAGCCCGCGCGTTTTGCGGTGGTGCCAAGGCGGCACGCCCCTCAGACCGGCATCCGCTGGTTTGAGGCCAGCCCGACCTATGTCCTGCATTGGCTCAATGCCTGGGAGGAGGGCGATGAGATCGTGCTGCACGGCTTCCATCAGAAAACCCCCATGCCCCAACGCGGCTACGACAATACGGGCAACACTTTGGGGCCGGAGCGCTACGGCCCGACCCTGTACGAATGGCGCTTGAACTTACGCACCGGCGCCGTGCAGGAAAAACGGCTGAACGAGCGGTACCTTGAATTCGGCATGATCAACTGCCGCCACTGGGGTCGCCCCTACCGGTATTCCTACAACATGGTGGCGCACCCGGGCAGCTTCCTGTTTGACGGTGTCATGCGCTACGACCACACCACGGGGACATCACAGCAGTACCTTTTTGGCGAAGGGCGCTACGGCAGCGAATCGCCCATGGCGCCGTGTTCAGACGCCCAGGTCGAGGACGACGGTTACGTGGTCAGCTTTGTCAGTGACATGAAGACCGACCGGTCCGAGTGCCTGGTGCTGAACGCACGCGAGCTCAATGCCGGGCCTGTGGCCCGCATCATGCTGCCCCACCGCATCAGCAGTGGCACCCATGCATGCTGGGCCGATGCTGGCGAATTCGAATGATCACTCGTGCCGTCTGAGCATTGGCTTTTCTTCCCCCATTTCAAACTGGAGCAACATATGAACGCCCCCATTTACATCCTTGGTGGTCACCAGACCGACTTTTCAAAAGCCTGGTCCCGCCACGGGCAGGACATCTCCGACATCATGCGCGAGACCACTTTGGGCGCGCTCCACCAGGCCCAGGTCGAGCCCTCGCAAATCCAGAGCATCCACGTCGGCAATGCCTTTGGCGAGCTGCAGCGTCAACAGGCCCATCTGGGCGCCATGGTGGCGCAGGTGGTGCCCGAGTTGTGGGGTGCACCGGCCATGCGACACGAAGGCGCGTGCGCCTCGTCGTCTCTGGCCTTGCTGACCGCCATGGCGGAAATCGAAGCCGGTCGTTACGACTGTGTGCTGGTCCTGGGCGCCGAAGAGTTCAAGAACACCGATGGCAACACCGCATCGGTCAACCAGAACGCCGCGGGTTGGCAAGGCCGTGAGGGCTTTGACTGCACTTTCATGTGGCCCGCGGCTTTTGGCCGGGTGGCGCAAGAGTACGAGCGGCGTTACGGCCTGGACCGCAGGCACCTCAACCGCATTGCCGAGATCAATTACGGCAACGCCAAACGCAACCCGCTTTCACAAACGCGCCATTGGCAGTTCAATGAACTGAGCTTCACCGACGATGACCAGGCCAATCCGGTGATCGAGCCCGGTACCCGCCGCCAGGATTGTGGCCAAATCACCGATGGGGGTTGCGCCATGGTCATCGCATCAGCCCATTTTGCACAGGAGCATGCCCGCCGCACTGGGCAATCGCTGGACGCCATGGCGCGCATCAGCGGCTGGGGTCACCGCAATGCGGGTCTGCGCCTGCTGGACAAGTTCGAGCGCAGTGCGCAAGAGCCCTATGTCTTCCCCCACCTGCGTCAGGCGCTGGAAGACGCCTGGCAGCGTGCTGGGGTGCCGGGTGTTCAGGCCATGGATGGCATCGAGACCCATGATTGCTTCACCACAACGGAATACGTGGCCATTGACCACCTGGGACTGACCGCACCCGGCCAGAGCTGGCAAGCGGTGGAAGATGGCACGATTGCACCGGGCGGCGCGTGTCCTGTCAACATGAGCGGTGGCCTGATTGGCTGCGGCCATCCTGTGGGTGCCACCGGGTCCCGCATGGTCTGGGATGCGGCCCGGCAAGTCACTGGTCAGGCGGGCGAGATGCAAATCGAAGGCGCACGCCGCATGCAGACACTCAACATTGGTGGCTCGTGCGCCACGGTGGTCAGCTTCGTGGTGGAGCGGGGCTGAGGCTTTCATCGGCTGACGCCCGTTGCCCAAGGCAAGGGGCATCGGGCGCGGGTGGGCCGGACGCAGGCCCGCGCGGGGCCTGCATGGAGACGAGTCTCAGTTGGCTCGCGCCACCCACACGGTGGCGCCTTGGGCGCCGTACAGCTCCGCATGAGGCACATCGCGGGCCAGACGAAAGAAGTCACCGGCCTGCAGGTGTTTCACCTCTTCACCCAGGGTCAGCCAGTATTCCCCACGCGCCACGTAGGCGCTGACATCAAAGGGGTGGGTGTGGGTGTCGAGTTTCAGGTCGGCGGCCCACTCGCGCACAATGATTTCATCAAAGCCCTCATCCAGGGACTGTGCGGTGAAATTTTCGAGGGTGGGAGAGGTCATGGCAAGGCCTTAGGTGGGTGAGAAACGTGGGTGGAGTGACCGGTGGTCAGGTCAGGCTTTGTACCAGTCCTTGACCGCTGCCACATAGCGGGCCACACCTTCGGCCACGGTGGCGGCGTCCAGCGCACCATAGGACAGGCGCTGGTAGTTGGCACTGGCCGTGTCGCTCAGGCCAAAGGCAAAACCGGGCAGGGTGGCCACACGGTGTTTTTCGACCATGGCGCGGTTGAAAGCCATGGGGTCGGAGACACCGGGCAGCTTCATCAGCACATAAAAAGCGCCTTGGGTTGTCGGAAATTCGACCAGATCACCCAGGCCCCGCAGCGCTTGGTTGACCTGTGCACGCACCTGGGCCAGGGCTTGCACTTTGGGTTGCACCCATTCGCGGCCCAGCTGCAGGGCTTGCAGCGCCAACAATTGAGACGCCACCGGGGCGCAGATCAGGTTGGTGTCTTGCACCTTGTTCATGGCCCCAAACAGGTCGGCCGGAAACACCACATAGCCCACGCGCCAGCTGGCCATGCCGAAGTTTTTGGACATGGAATAAAACGACAAGGTGTGGTTTTGGGCGCCCGGAATCGATGCGGGCGAGAAGTGCCGGACACCGTCGTAGGTGAAGTACTCGTAGGCTTCGTCGCTGAAGTGGTAAATGCCTGAGCGAGCACACAGGGCATTGACCGCTCGCAAGCTTTCTTCGCTGTAAACGGCCCCGGTGGGGTTGTTGGGTGAGACCGTGACGATGGCGCGGGTGCGCGGCGTGATGGCGGCGGCCAGGGCGTCGACATCCAGGCTCCAGTCGCTGTGCGTGGGCACAGGCACAGGGACGCAACCGCACATGCGGATCGCCATTTCCTGGTTGAAATAAAACGGCATGGGCAAGATGAATTCGTCGCCCGGATCGGCCACGGCCAGCACGCTGTTGAGAAAGGCCATGTTGCTGCCCGCTGTGACCATGACGATCGACTCGGTGCCGCAATGGATGTGGTTGTCATCTGCCAGTTTTTGCCGAAAGCGGTCCACCAAGGGGGCGATGCCACCCACGGCCTGGTACTTGTTGAGCTGGGCATCGGCCATGAGTTGGGGCAACTCGGCCACAGCGTGTGCAGGCGGGCCGTAGTTCACAACGCCTTGACCCAAGGAGATGGTTCCAGGATGCTCGCGCACCAGCTTGGCAATGGTGGGGATGATGGGGCTGTCCACCGCATCCATGCGGGCAGATTGGCGTTTCATGGTGTGTACCGAGACTGAAGGCTTGAAAAATCGATGGTTTGCCAATCACTTGCCATTGATGGCCAGCAACTCGACCTCGAACAACAACGTGGCTTTGGGTGGAATCACGCCCCCCGCGCCGCGGTCGCCATAGGCGGTGGCTGGCGGGCAAGTGAGCTTGGCCTTGCCACCCACCTTCATCAGCTGCATGCCTTCAGTCCAGCAGGGAATCACGCGGCTCAAGGGGAACTCGATGGACTCGTTGCGTTTGTAGGAGCTGTCGAACTCCTTGCCGTCGGGCAAGGTCCCACGGTAGTGGACCCTGACCGTGTCTGCGGCCTTGGGGCTGGCCCCGGTGCCGTCCTTGAGCGAGCGGTAAACCATGCCCGAGGCGGTGACCTGCGCGCCAGGCTCCTGAGCCGCGGCGGCCGTGACGGTGTTTTGGGCCTGTGCGGCTGATGCGGCCAGCAGCATGAGGGACAAGGCGGCGGTGCTGAGTGGGTGAGATGTTTTCATGGGCTGATTTTTGAGCAAATGGGGAGGTCGGGGCTTCACGTCGGGGACAAGCGATCAGCCAAAGCTGGCGGTTTGGGCCAGTTGGCCCATACGTGCGCCGATGCGGTGAAACTCGGCCACGGTCTGGTCGATGATCTGTCCGGCCGTCAAGACCTCGTGCACCAGGCCCGCCGATTGACCGGCCAGGGCGGGGGCGGCGTTCATGTTGCCGCCGAAGTACACGTCTTGAATGCCCTGGAATGCATCGGGGCCCATCAGGCCCGCCTCGTGCAGGCTTTGCGTGAAAGGCGCTTTGAGTGCGCGGATGCAAGGTGAGGACTTGGTGTTGAGCATGTAGGTGCCTGTGGTGGGCGCATCCACAATGGCTTGTTTGTAGTGGCTGTGCACCGGGCTTTCGGCGCAGGCCACAAAGCGGGTGCCCATCTGAACCGCTTCAGCGCCCAAGGCAAAGGCGGCCGCCATGCCGCGCCCATCCACAATGCCGCCAGCCGCAATCAGGGGCAGATCGGTTTTCTCGCGGATGGCCTGCAGCAGCACCAGGGTGCTGACCTCTTCAGGGTTCTTGAATCCCCCGCCCTCGGAGCCTTCCACCACCAGACCATCGACCCCAGCCTCAGCGCATTTGAGGGCGGCTTCCAGCGTGGGCACGGCGTGGTAGACCGCGATGCCCGCCGCTTTCAAGGGCGCCACGAATTTGGCTGGGCTGCCCGCCGAGGTGGTGACAAACCGGATGCCCGAGTCGCAGACGTAGCGCAGCATGGCATCGTCTTTTAAAAAACGGATGGGCAAATTCACACCAAAAGGCAGGCCCGACGCCAGCATGGCGGCGATTTCGCGCTGGCAGTTCGCGGTTTCACCGGATGAGGTTTCGATGATGCCGAGCCCCCCCGCACGCGAGACGGCCATGGCCAAAGGGCTGCGAGCGATCCAGCCCATGGGGGCTTGCAAGATGGGGTAGCGGGCGCCAGTGTGGGCCAAAACACGGTTCATGGGTCTGCCTTGTGTGTCAAAGTGAACATCTTAAGTGCCCGTTTGCGGTGCAGCAGTCGCGCAGTGGTCGCCCATGTTCTGCGCAGGGTCTCGAATGGGCTGGCACAGGTGCTGTTCATGCTTAAACTCATCAAA
>JAKFXJ010000354.1 GCA_021731425.1 Limnohabitans sp.
CAACGCAGACTTTGATGGCGGGTAAATTGGGGGGTAGAAATAAAAAATGCGCCGGAAGGCGCATTTTCATTGGGTCACTGGCGGAAACGGAGGGATTCGAACCCTCGATGAGGCTCTACACCCCATACTCCCTTAGCAGGGGAGCACCTTCGGCCACTCGGTCACGTTTCCAGTGATTCAAATTATAGCTCAGGCTTGGTCCAGATCGAAGGCTTTGTGCAGGGCGCGCACGGCCAGTTCCATGTATTTTTCGTCGATCACGACCGAGGTCTTGATTTCGGAAGTCGAGATCATCTGGATGTTGATGCCCTCTTCGCTCAAGCTGCGGAACATCTTGCTGGCCACACCCACATGGCTGCGCATGCCGATGCCGACGATCGACACTTTGCAAATCTTGGCGTCACCAGACACCTCGGCCGCGCCCAGTGAGGGCAGCACTTTTTCCTTGAGCAAATCGATGGTCTTGGCGTAGTCGTTGCGGTGCACGGTGAAGCTGAAGTCGGTCTTGCCGTCTTTGCTCAGGTTCTGGATGATCACATCGACTTCGATGTTGGCATCGGCCACAGCGCCCAAAATTTGGTAAGCGATGCCGGGCTTGTCGGGCACGCCGAGCACGGAGATTTTGGCTTCGTCGCGGTTGAATGCGATGCCGGAAACGACGGCTTGTTCCATTTGTTCGTCTTCCTCAAAAGTGATCAGGGTGCCAGATGCGGCTTCTTCGTTGATGTCGATGTCCCAGGGCGTGAAGCTGGAGAGCACACGCATAGGCACTTTGTATTTGCCCGCAAATTCAACCGAGCGGATTTGCAGAACCTTGGAGCCCAGAGACGCCATCTCCAGCATCTCTTCAAAGCTCACGGTATGCAGGCGACGGGCTTCGGGCACCACGCGGGGGTCGGTGGTGTAGACGCCGTCCACGTCGGTGTAGATCAGGCATTCGTCGGCTTTCATCGCAGCGGCCACGGCCACGGCCGAGGTGTCAGAGCCGCCACGACCCAGCGTGGTGATGTTGCCATCGCTGTCCACACCCTGAAAGCCGGTGATGATGACCACTTTGCCCGCTGCCAAATCGGCACGCACACGCACGTCATCGATCGATTCGATGCGGGCCTTGGTGTAGGCGTCGTTCGTTTTGATGGCCACTTGCCAGCCTGCGTAGCTGACCGAGGGTTGGCCTTCGGCTTGCAGCGCAATGGCCAGAAGTGCTGAAGACGCCTGCTCGCCCGTGGAGGCCAGCATATCGAGTTCGCGGTTGTAAGCGGTATCGGGCTTGGCGGGGGCCAGTTCTTTGGCCAGGCCCAGCAAGCGGTTGGTCTCACCGCTCATGGCGCTGGGCACCACCACGATCTGGTGGCCAGCACGCGTCCATTTGGCCACGCGCTTGGCGACATTGCGGATGCGCTCGGTCGAGCCCATCGAGGTGCCGCCGTATTTGTGAACGATCAAAGCCATGTGTAGTTTGAATAAATGAAAAAAGGGAATTTGCCCTCAGCAAAGCCTGTCAATTGTAGCAACCGGGCTGACGCCGAGATGACCGCTTGGGACCACCCGCTGTGAGTGTGCAAACGCTTGGGTCAATGCGCGCGATGGCTGGCCACTGGCCTCAGGAGCTCAAGAATTTCAAACCGACACCATCGCGCTCGACAAAGCCCTGCCCCACCTTGAGGTGCAGACGGTGGCCCCGGGTGGTGCAGGCCGCCACTTGGTCCAAGAGTTCATGCAACTGCGCGGTGCTCGGCGTGGTGCTGTGGTGCTGCCGCAGCCAGTGGCGCAGCACCAAGGCCTGGCGGGCACGGCTGAACGCCTGCAGAGCCCGGATGCGGGGGGGCACGCCCACTTGCTCGAGGTCTTGCGCCGCGACCTCATTGAGCACCTCTTGCGCCTGCGCCGCATGGGCGGCACTGCGGGCAAAAGTCTCGCGAAAAGCCGGCAAGGCCTCGGCCAAAGCGGGCAAGACACGGGCGCGGATGCGGTTGCGGGTGAACTTCTCGTCGGTGTTGCTGGGGTCTTCCACCCAGTTTTGACCCTGGCTTTGCAGCCATTCGCGCAAAAAGGCTCCTGGCAAAGCCAGCCAGGGGCGGTGCCAATTCAGGCCCTGGCGATGCCAGAGCGCAGGCATGCTGGCCAAACCGGGCAGACCCGCGCCGCGCGACAAGGCAATCAACAAGGTTTCAATTTGATCGTCGGCATGCTGGGCCAGCACCACATCGCGCACCTCGGGCCATTGCGTCTGCACAGCTTCTGCCAGCGCGGCATAACGGGCCTGACGGGCGGCGTCTTCCGGGCTTTGGCCAGCCGCGTGGCCCGCCTGCACCCGCCGCACGGCCAGCGGCACCCGCAGTTGCAAGCACAGGGCTTGGCAATGGGCTTCAAAATCGTCGGCGGCCGCTTGCAGGCCATGGTGGATGTGCACCGCCCTCACCTGCCCAGGCCAGCGCCGGGCGCAGGCCACCAGCAGTGCGGTGGAGTCGGCCCCGCCGCTGAACGCGACGGCAAAAGGAAGGCCCGGGCTGAAATCAGCCAGGGCCTGTTCGGGAGAAGGTGTCCGAAGCGCCGCCATGGGGAAAGCTTGCGGCTGCGCAGCGGGTTTCACAACAGATTTATTTGCCCGCTTTGGTGTCGGTGAAGCGGCCGTAGCTGTTCAGGCGCTCGTAGCGCCGCTCCAGCAGTTCTTTGGGTTTAAGGTCGGCCACTTGGCGCCAGGCATCGCCCAAAGCGCGTTTGAGGAAGGACACCATCTGATCGGTATCGCGGTGGGCACCACCCACAGGTTCATTGACGATCTTGTCGACCAAGCCCAAGGCCTTGAGGCGGTGCGCCGTGATGCCCAAAGCGTCGGCCGCCACTTCGGCCTTTTCGCTGGTTTTCCACAAAATGGAGGCGCAGCCTTCTGGGCTGATGACCGAGTAGACCGAGTACTGCAGCATCAACACTTGGTCAGCCACCGAAATGGCCAAAGCACCACCGGAGCCACCTTCGCCGATGATGGTGGTGATGATCGGGACTTCGAGTTGCGCCATCTCGAAAATGTTGCGGCCAATGGCTTCGGATTGGCCGCGCTCTTCGGCGTCAATGCCGGGGTAAGCGCCAGGTGTGTCCACAAAGGTGAAGACGGGCAGCTTGAACTTCTCGGCGGTCTTCATGAGGCGCAGCGCTTTGCGGTAGCCCTCGGGCTTGCTCATGCCAAAGTTGCGCAGCGTGCGCTCTTTGGTGTCGCGCCCTTTTTGCTGACCCAGCACCATGCAGGCCTGGCCATTGAAGCGGGCCAAGCCGCCCACGATGGACAAATCGTCGGCAAAGTGGCGGTCGCCGTGCATCTCGACAAAGTCGGTGAAGATGCCGTGGATGTAATCCAGCGTGTAGGGACGCTCGGGATGGCGCGAGATTTTGGTGACCTGCCAAGGGCTCAGGTCGCTGTAAATGTCTTTGGTCAGTTGCTGGCTTTTTTTGCTCAGCTGCTCGATTTCGAGGGTGATGTCCACCGCCGACTCGGTTTGCACATAGCGCAACTCTTCGATCTTGGCTTCGAGTTCGGCAACGGGTTGCTCAAAGTCGAGAAATGTTTTTTTGGCCAAGTTGGACTCCTCTCTTCTGGTTCCGGGTGGACATGGTGTCCAGACCCTCAATACGCCACTGGCACGGGGTCCAGCGAGCGCCAAATATACCAAGTTGCCACGGTGGAATACGGGCTCCAGGCTTGTGCGACCTCTCGGGCGTCGCTGCGGCTGACGGGTTCACCCGAAAAATAGTTGCGGCTGATGCCGTTGATCAAGCCCACATCGTCGAGCGGCAGCATATTGGGCCGCAGCAGATGAAAGATCAAAAACATCTCGGCCGTCCAGCGGCCAATGCCGCGAATGGCCACCAACTCGTCGATGATGGCCTCGTCGTCCATCTCGTGCCAAGCCTTGACATGCACCGTGCCCGAGCTGAAGTGCACGGCCAGATCGACCAGGTACTCGACCTTGCGGGCCGACAAACCCGCAGCGCGCATGTCGTCCACTTTGAGTTTGAGCACAGCAGCAGGCGTCAGGCGCTTGGACAGGGCAGAAAACCGGTCCCATACCGATTGGGCGGCCTTGACCGAAATTTGCTGGCCCACGATGGAGCGGGCCAAGGTCACAAATGCGTCGCCCCGGGTTTCGAGAATGGCATCGCCAAACTGGGGAATGAGTTTTTTCATGACCCGGTCTTTTTTGGCCAGGTGCGCACAGGCCTCCGCCCAGTAAGCGGGCGTGACGGGGATCACCTCCAGGCTGGAGCTGAGCGTCACGGCGCTGCCTCCCAGGTCGTGCCTGCGGCCGAGTCTTTCAGCACGATGCCTTGTGCCAACAAATCGTTGCGGATGCGGTCGGCTTCGGCAAAGTTTTTGGCCTTCTTGGCGTCGGCCCGGGCTTGAATTTGGGCCTGAATGGCCGCTTCATCCAAACCAGCCCCCGCCTGCAGGTACACCGTAGGATCGGTCTGCAGCAAACCCAGCAAGCCGCCCAGCGCTTTGAGCAGGCCCGAACGCTCTGCCGATCCGCTGCGGTTGGCTTCGCCCGCCAGCTCGAACAGCACAGCCACCGCCTCGGGGGTGCCGAAGTCTTCGTCCATAGCGGCTTTGAAGCGGGCGGCCAAGGGGTCGGCCCAATCGATCTTGACATCGGCAGGCGGCACGGCTTGCAGCGCGGTGTAAAGGCGCTTCAAGGCGCCCTTGGCGTCGTTCAGGTGCACATCGCTGTAATTGAGCGAGCTGCGGTAGTGGCTGCGCACGATGAAAAAACGCACGGTCTCGGCGTCAAATTCTTTGAGCACATCGCGGATGGTGAAGAAATTGCCCAGGCTCTTGGACATCTTCTCGTTGTCCACATTGATGAAGCCGTTGTGCATCCAAAAGCGCGCCAGGGGCTGGCCGTTGGCGCCTTCGCTTTGGGCGATTTCGTTTTCGTGGTGCGGAAACTGCAGGTCAGCGCCGCCGCCGTGGATGTCAAAAGTCTGGCCCAGCAGCTCGCAAGCCATGGCCGAGCACTCGATGTGCCAGCCGGGGCGGCCCGTGCCAAAAGGGCTGGCCCATTTCACGTCATCGGGCTCGGTGGGCTTGGCGCTCTTCCAGAGGACAAAGTCGAGCGGGTCTTGTTTGTCGGTTTCCACAGCCACGCGCTCGCCCGCGTTCAATTCGTCCAGCGATTTGCCTGACAATTTGCCGTAACCCACAAACTTGCGCACCGAATAATTCACGTCACCATTGCCCGCGCGGTAGGCCAGGCCTTTTTGCTCCAGCGTGCCGATCATGCTCAGCATCTGGGGCACGTAGTCGGTGGCGCGGGGTTCGTGCTGGGGGCGCTCAATGCCCAGGGCGTCGGCGTCCTGGTGCAGCGCATCAATCATCCGGTCGGTCAAACCGCGGATGGTTTCACCGTTTTCCAAGGCTCGTTTGATGATCTTGTCGTCGATGTCGGTCACGTTGCGCACATAAGTGACCTGGTAGCCACTGGCCTTGAGCCAGCGCTGCACCACATCGAAGGCGATCATCGAGCGGGCGTGACCCAGGTGGCACAGGTCGTACACAGTCATGCCACACACATACATGCGCACATGACCGGGCTCGGCCGGTGAAAAATCGGAAACAGCACGGCTGAGCGTGTTGAAAATGCGCAAACTCATGTCAGATCGAAAAAATGGCGGTCAACAAAAGCCGCTTGGGGCGCTGCGCACCCGGGGCCGCTGGCTCAGGCAACGGCGGCAAAACGGCTCAAAAAAGGCCAGCGCGCACGGGGCTGGAGGCACCTTTCGGCACACGGAAAACCGCAGAGGGCTCCGCTACAATGACCGCTCAGTATATCCCCGAGCCAAGGCATCTGGTGCTCTTTTTGAGCCGGCCTGCGCCACCCCCAGCGGCTCGGTAGCGTCTTTTTTCACCCCCCTCTTTCTTTGGGTACGCATGCGAACCTGGCTCAGTTGGACGGTTTTATTCACCCTGTGGACTTGCAGCCTGGGCGTGCGGGCCGACGTGTACACCGATGTCAACGCTTTGGTGCAAAACGGCCAGTGGGCGCAAGCCCAAGCTTTGGCCGACGCCAGGCTCAAAACCGCCCCCACCGACCCCCAAATGCGCCTGTTGCTCAGCTGCATTCAGACCGGCCTGGGCCAAACCCAGGCCGCCATGGCGACGCTGCTCGCCCTGACCCAGTCCTTCCCCGAATTGCCCGAACCGCACAACAACTTGGCGGCCCTGTTGGTGAGGGAAAACCGCCACGACGAGGCCCTGGCCGCCTTGCAAGCCGCCATCAGGGCCAGGCCAGACTACGCGCTGGCCCTGGAGAACTTGGGCGATCTGCACCTGGCACTGGCCGCGCAGGCCTATGCGCGGGCCCGACTTATCACGCCTGCCCAAACCCGTTTGCAATCCAAGCA
>JAKFXJ010000309.1 GCA_021731425.1 Limnohabitans sp.
CCCCAAGACACTGCAATCCCGATGGGTCGACTGGGTGGCTAGCCATTCAGCGGGCACCGTAGAAGTCCCATCATTTAATCCAAAAATATCCGTTATGCTGGTGGGCTATGCGTTGGATTCTTTTTTTATCTGTGCTTGCGGCCCTGAACCTGCCTGCTTGGTCTTCTCCGACAGAAGACCCTCCGGCAGCGGGCCTGTCCGAGCGCGGCCTGGTCTCTCAAATCGGATCCCAACTGAGCGTGGTCAAAGACAAGGCCGGCGACCAAGCCGCTGGCATGGTGGAGCAGGCCATGGGCTTGTTGGGCGTGCCCTACCGACGTGGCGGCAACAACGAGAAAACTGGTTTTGATTGCAGCGGCTTTGTCCGCCATCTGTACGAAAAATCGGTCGGACAAATTCTGCCGCGCCGCGCCGTCGACCAGGCCCGGGCCACAGAGGTCATTGAACGCGATGAGCTCAAACCCGGTGATCTGGTTTTTTTCAATACCATGCGCCGCACCTTCAGCCATGTGGGCATTTACGTGGGCGATGGCAAATTCATCCATGCCCCACGCGCGGGCAAAGCGGTCAACATTGACGATATGCGCAGCGCCTATTGGCAAAAACGCTTCAATGGTGCACGCCGGGTGCCTGTGAACACCGACAATGCCAAACCATGAAAACTCAAATTGATCACCTGGTGGTGATGGCCGCCTCGCTGGACCAGGGCGTGCAATGGTGCGAAGACACCTTGGGCATCACCCCTGGGCCCGGCGGCGAGCATGAAAAATACGGCACCCACAACCGACTTTTCAAAATTGCTTCGCCCGAATTTCCTCTGGCCTATTTCGAAATCATCGCCATCAACCCCTTGGCGGTGATCCCCAAACGCGCCCAAGTGCCGCGCTGGTTCGACATGGACAACCCCACCTTACAAAAAGCGGTGGCGCAAGGACCCCGGCTGGTCCACTTTGTCAGCAGCACCGAGGACGTCAAAGCCGCCCGCCATGTGCTGCGCACACAAGGCATTGAGCGCGGTCAGGTGGTGCACGCCAGCCGCAAATCGAGCAAAGGCACGCTCAACTGGCAAATCACCGTGCGCGAAGACGGTGAACGCTTGTTCAACGGTTGTTTGCCCACCCTGATCCAGTGGGGCAAGCCCGAGGCCACCGACCCGCTGCGCTTGCACCCACGCAACAGCCTGCCCCGCTCGGGGGTGACGCTGCAAAGCCTCAGCGTGAGTCACCCCAGCGGTGCCAAGCTGCAAGCCGCCTTTGATGCCATCGGTTTGGCCCACATCGCCATCGAAACCGGACCGGCCAATCTGGTGGCCAGCCTGCAAACCCCCAAAGGGCTGGTGCAGCTGCAAAGCCTGGGGATTTAATCCTCTTTGGGCAAAGCCAAGAGCAGCGCCATGCCCACCAACATGACAGCGGCCGTCAGCCACAGTGCGCCTTTGAAACTGCCCGTGGCCTGCGCCATGGCCCCGGCCACAACGGGCGCGATCATCTGTGCAGCGCCGTAACTCAGGGTCAAACGGGCCATGGCCTTGCCCGGGTTTTGGGGTGCACGCCGCCCCACCAGCGCCAAGGTCAAACTGACTATACCGATGAAGGTCGCGCCATAACCCACAGCACCGGCCAGCGCTGCCGTCAGTGATCCCGATAAGGCCGGCAGCACGATGGACACGGTCTGCAAGCCAAAAGCCAAGAGCAAAGCTGGGATGTCGCCCAACTTTCTGGCCACGCGGTCCCACAAAAACACGGCGGGCATGGCCGCCAGCCCCACCAGCGCCCAAGCCAAGGCGCCCTGTCCGGCCAAAGCCGGTTCGCGCTCGACAATGGCCACAGTGAAGGTGGCGCTGATGACAAAGCCCCAGCCCGCCGCAAAGTAACTCAAGGCCATGGTCGACATCCATCGGCGCGAGACCTGCGGCTGCGCTTGGGCGCTAACTGAGGCCGTGGGCACGGGTGGCACGGGCGGCCGCCACAGCCAGGCGGGCACAAAAAACACCAGGCCCAGCGCGGCAAAGGCCAGCCACTGGTCAGACCACAGCGTCCAGATATCGGACAAGACCCAAGCACCCAGCGCCGACACTACGATGCCCAGCCCCAGGCCAATGAACAACACCCCCAGCTCCGGCCGTCGCCCTTGGCGCATCAGCCAGCCCAACACCAGGCCCGAACCCAGCAACATGCCCGTGGCACCACACAAACCGCCCAAAAAGCGCCACAGCCCCCAAGCGGGCAACCAGCTCGAAATAGCCATGGCCGCCGTGGTGAGCAAGGCCATCCACAGGCCTGCGCTGTAAAAACGGTGACGCCAGCGCACATCGTCCATCCAAGCCGTCACCAGGGCCCCAACGATGTAGCCCGCGTAATTGATGGCGGCCAAGCCCCCGGCTGCGGCATCGTTCAAACCGGTTTGCGCCTGCAAGGCGGGCAACAAGGGCGTGTAGGCAAAACGGGCCAAACCAATGGTCAGCACCAGCCCGCAAATGCCCCCCAGCATGACTTGCCAAGCTTGAAGGGGACGGGTGATAGGTGCGGAGGACATGGGCAGGGTGTAGGTCAATCCCCGCCATTGTGGCCTGATGCTGGCTCGACCCGAAGCAGACACCCAGGCACACGGGCCACGCACCGGCTTGGCGCGTCACGCAGATGACAGCCTGGGGCCTGGCGCAAAGGGTTTTCACCATGCGCGGGGCTGGCCACGCGTCTTAAAGTGAAAATCCCAAGGAGACAACACATGCCCATCAACCCGTTCCGCTCTCGCATCACCTCGTCCCGCGCTCAACTGGCCTCGCCGCTCAAACGGCAAGTTGGCCTCAGCCTCTTGCTGTTGGGCCTGGGGGCATTCAGCGCCACCAACGCTGTGGCCCAGGCCTTTCCCACCAAACCATTGCGCTTGGTGGTGACCTTTCCCTCAGGCGGTGCGCCTGACATCCTGGCGCGGCTGTTCAGCGAAAAAGCCCAGCTGGGTTTTCCGGTGGTGGTGGACAATCGGCCCGGCGCGGGTGGCAACATTGGCGCGGACAACGTGGCCAAGTCGCCCGCTGACGGCCACACCATCGTCATGGGCACCGTGGGCACACATTCCATCAACGGGGCCCTGTACGAAAAAATGCCCTACGACATGGTCAAGGACTTCAGCCCCATCTCGCTGATCGCCTCGGCCCCCAACTTGTTGGTGGTCAACAACGCCCTGCCCGTCAAGAACGTACCCGAGCTGATCGCCTACATGAAGGCCAACCCGAACAAGCTCTCGTTTGGCTCCCCCGGCATCGGCACCTCGGTGCACGTCTCGGGCGAACTCTTCAAGTCGCTCACCGGCACGACCATGGAGCATGTGCCCTACAAAGGCCGTCAATTTGCCATCCCCGACCTGATCGGCGGCAGCATCCAGGTCATGTTTGACAACATGCCCTCGGCCCTGCCCATGGCCAAGGAAGGCAAGATCCGGGCTTTGGCACAAACCACCGCCACCCGCTCACCGGCCGCACCCGATGTGCCCACCGTGGCCGAAACAGTGCCCGGCTTTGAAGCCACCACCTGGTTTGCCATGTTTGCCCCGGCCAACGTGCCTCGCCCCGTGATCGACAAGCTCAACGCCGAAGTGCTGCGTGTGTTCAAGCTGCCCGAAGTGCAAGAGCGCCTTAAGACCCTGGGCCTGGACCCGGTGCTGTCCAGCCCGGCAGAGCTGGCCCGCTACCAAGCCAGCGAAATCACCAAGTGGGCCAAGGTGGTGAAGGACTCGGGCGCCAAGGCGCAGTAACGCGCTATGCTGTCCTGCTGTGACAGCACTCAAACCAACTCAGAGATCTCGATCAGGTTGAGGTCGGGGTCTCTGAGGTAGATGGAGCGGATCTTTTGGGTCGCCCCGGTGCGCAAGACCGGGCCCTCCACGATCGGCCAATCGGCCTGGGCCACACGAGCCATGACCTCATCGAGGGGCACGCTGGCGATGAAACACAAATCCAGGGCGCCAGGCACGGGCAAATGGGCTTTGGGCTCAAACTCCCGGCCCCGCACATGCAGGTTGATTTTCTGGTGGCCAAACTTGAAGGCTTGGCGCTGAACTGGAGGCGTGCCGCCCACAAAGGTCTCCAACTGCATGCCTAGCACGCGGGTGTAAAAGTCGATGCAAGCGGCTTCATCGCAGGTGGTCAGCACCAGATGGTCCAAGTGGTCAATCATTCTTCACTCCTCTTTGAATTCGGTAGCTGTAAAAAAACGTCAGGCCACAATGCCCTGCTCGCGCAGTGCCTGGATTTGCGTGGCACTCAGGCCCATGCCACTCAGCACGGCATCGCTGTCTTGCCCCACACCCGGGGCGTTGCGGCGGTGGCCGCCGGGGGTGCGCGAGAGCTTGGGCACGATGCCGGGCACCATCAAATCGCTGCCGTCGTGCATGCGTACGGTTTGCAACATGTCTCGCGCCAGGTAGTGCGGGTCCTGCGCAATGTCGGCCACGGTGTAGATGCGCCCAGCCGGCACACTGGCGCGGTCCAGCGCGGCCAGCACCTCGTCCACCGTGTGCTGCGCGGTCCACTGCCCAATCACCCCATCGATTTCGGCCACACGGGCCACACGCCCTGTGTTGTCTTTCAGGGCCGGGTCTTGTGCCAAGTCGTCGCGGCCAATTTCGGCCATCAGGCGTTTGAAAATGCTGTCGCCGTTGCCCGCAATCAGGGCGTAGCCGCCGTCCTTGCACAAATACGCGTTGCTCGGCGCAATGCCGGGCAAAGCACTGCCCGCTGGGCCACGCACCGCGCCAAAAGCGCTGTACTCGGGCAATAGGCTTTCCATGCAATTGAACATGGCCTCGTACAAAGCCACGTCAATCACCTGACCCCGGCCAGAGGTCTTGCGCTCGTGCAAGGCCATCAAGATGCCGATCACACCGTGCAAAGCCGCCAGCGTGTCGCCCAGGCTGATGCCCACACGCACCGGCACCCGGCCCGGTTCGGCCGTGAGGTGACGGATGCCGCCCATGGCCTCGCCCACCACGCCAAAACCCGGGCGGTCGCGGTAAGGGCCGGTCTGGCCGTAGCCACTCACACGCAGCATGATCAAGCGCGGGTTGAGCGCCAGCAAATCGTCTGGCCCCAAGCCCCAGCCTTCCATCGCGCCGGGGCGGAAGTTCTCAATGACCACATCGCTTTCGGCGGCCAGCTGGCGCACGATGTCCTGCGCGGCGGGCTGCTTGAGGTCCAGCGCCAAAGACTGTTTGTTGCGCGACTGCACCTGCCACCAGACCGAGGTGCCGTCCTTCATCAAGCGCCACTGTCGCAAAGGGTCGCCCGCGCCGGGCGGCTCGATCTTGACCACATCGGCGCCGAAATCGCCCAGGGTTTTGGCAGCAAAAGGGCCCGCAATCAACTGGCCCAATTCGAGGACTTTGAGTCCGGCCAAGGGGCCGGTCGACGGAAAAAAAGCAGGGTTTGCGTTCATGGCCTCAAGTGTAGGCAAAGTCGGCATCCACCCAAGCCTGTGCGGTCTGGCGGTTGAGTTTGAAACCCGCATCCACTTTGACCTCGGCCAGCGCATCGCCGCCCTCGTCCTGCGCACTCAGCACGGCATAGGGGTTGTCTTCGTCGGGCACGATGCGCAGCAGCACCGTGACACGACTGTCTTGGCCATTCACAGTCACGCTCTGGTTCAGCTGTGCGTGCAACTGCTGCTCGCTGCGGCGCACAAACTCACTGGCGGTTTTCACCAAGGTGATAAAGGCCGAGCCGTCCAGCGGCTTGGGGTTCTTTTTGTCGCGGCCCATGGTCCAAGGCCCCACCAAGGCGGGCTCGGACTCACCCGTCTTGAACATGGCCACCGCCCAGCCATCGTCGTCCTCGTTTTTGATGACCTGGGCGGTCCAGTTTTCGTCTTGCCACAGGCGGGCTTCTTGAAGCAGAGGACTGTCGGGTGTGTCGTCGTTCATCGTTTCATCGTTCAAAAGTTCGAGCCGATCATGCCTTAAGGCTGCAAATGCAAAGCCAGCACCAGCACCTGAGGTGCCCCCTGTTCGCGCAGCAACGCAGCCGCCACGGTGGCCGCCCAGCGGGTGCGCACTTGAGTAGCCACCAGCAGCACCGGACCTGCGGGCAGCGAAGCACCTTCAGCCAGGCGGATGGCCGACTCCAGGTGCGCCACCACGGGCGTGGAGGCGCTCTCATCGGGCGCGGGGCCGCCCTGCCAGCTGAACACATCGTGCAAAGGCAAACGGCCTTTTTGCGCAATGTGCGCCGCCAATTGCCGGTTGGCCCCCATGTTGGGCGCGGGCAGTGGCACCACACACACGGGTCGCGCAGGCCAGTTTTTGGCCCAACGACCCAGCGTGGCCACGGCCCCGGCCAGCATTTCAGGCGGCACCTCGCCATGACCTGC
>JAKFXJ010000131.1 GCA_021731425.1 Limnohabitans sp.
GCCGAGCACCGCGCCTTGGGCCGACTGCCCCCAGAGCGTCACAGTGCTGCCCACACCCGCCTCTGGAAAGGGACTCAGGTCCACCGTCAGCATGTCCATGCTCACGCGACCGACGGTGCGCCCACGCTCACCGTCCACCAATACGGGTGTGCCCGTAGGGCAGATCCGCGGGTAACCGTCGGCATAACCGCAGGCCACCACGCCAATACACATGGGGCTGTCGGCCACGAAGCTTGAGCCATAACCCACGCTGTCACCCGCTTGCAAATGCTGCACCGCGATGATCTGGGCGTTCAGGCTCATGGCGGGCTGAAGGCCCCATTGGGCAGCGCTGTGTTCGGGAAAGTCGGGCGAGCTGCCATACACCGCGATACCGGGGCGAATCCAGTCGGCTTTGACGGCCGCTTCTTGTGCGTGGCGCAAGGTGGCGGCGCTGTTGCTGACACTGCGCTCGCCCGGCAGGTCGCGGGTGGCTTCTTCAAACCGGGCCATCTGCTCGGCGATGCCTTTGGGGCCATCGGCGTCGCTGAAGTGGGTCATGAGCGAGATTTCGTCCACCTGCGGCAAGGCATTCAGCCGCGTCCAGGCCGAACGAAAGCGCTGCGGCGCAAAGCCCAGCCGGTTCATGCCCGAATTCATCTTCAGGAAGACCCGGTGCGGCTCATGGGTCTTGTGCAACGCCAGCATGTCGATTTGCTCGTCACAATGCACCGTGTGCCACAAGTGCAGACGCGAGCACAGCTCCAGGTCGCGGGCTTCAAAAGCGCCTTCGAGCAGCAAGATGGGGCCGCGCCAACCCAGGGCACGCACCCGCTCGGCCTCACTCAAGTCCAAGAGGGCAAAGCCGTCAGCCCCGCGCAGGCCTTCAAACACCCGCTCAATGCCATGGCCATACGCATTGGCCTTGACCACAGCCCAGGCCTGGGCATCTGGCGCGGCTTGCCGGGCACAGCGCAGGTTATTGCGCAGCGCGGCGGTGTGGATGGTGGCTTGGATGGGGCGAGGCATAGGGTCCAGGGTGAAATGTGCCAATCAAGTATGCCAGCTTCATGGCAACTGAAATGGGGCCTCTTCATCGGGTAAACACAGCCTTTCCCCAACCAAGAAGGGGCTTGCAAATGCTTTACACTGACCCGCTGCCTGTTAACCCGCGCATTCCGCCTGAGCTGTTCAGGCGCTGGCTGAACCTTGAATCCATGGAAGTTTTTCAGTTTTTGATGCCCATCTTCACCGAATACGGCTATTTTGCTGTGTTTGTGATGTTGTTGATTTGCGGCTTTGGTGTGCCCGTGCCTGAAGATGTGACCCTGGTCACCGGCGGCGTCATTGCCGGGCTGGGCCATGCCGATGTCAACACCATGTTTGCCGTGGGCATGGCTGGGGTCATGGTCGGAGACGGCTTGATGTTCACTTTGGGCCGCCTTTACGGTGAGCGCATAGCGCAATTGCCCGGCTTTCGCAAAATTCTCACACCCGAGCGCTTTGCCAGCGCCCAAGATGCTTTTCAGAAATACGGCAAATGGGTCATGTTCGTGGCCCGTTTTCTGCCCGGCCTGCGCACCCCCGTGTTTTTCTCGGCCGGCATGAGCCGTCGCGTCAGCTTTTCCACCTGGTTCTTCATGGACGGCTTTGCCGCCTTGATCAGCGTGCCCATCTGGGTTTATCTGGGCTACTTTGGCGCCCAGAACTGGGACTGGATGTTTGGTGTGCTGCGCCAGTTCCAACACGGCATTTTTGCCCTGCTGGGCATCGGCATTGTCTGGTTGAGCTGGCGCTGGTGGCGCAAGCGCCAAGCCACCGCCGCCGCCAAAGCCTCTGGCGACGCCTCCTGAACCGCCCTCGCATGGGCGATTCCTCCCCCAAAAGCCTGGCGGTTGCCGGGCTCCTGCTCAACGCCTTTGTCTGGGGCGTGTGCTGGTGGCCCTTCAAACAACTGGAAGCCCAAGGCCTGCACCCGCTGTGGGCCACGGCGCTGGTTTATGCCCTCGTCTTTGTATCCATCGCCGTGTGGCTGTGGCGCAGTGGCCACTTGCAAAGCTGGCGCGGCCACCCCGGTTTGTGGCTCTTGCTGCTGGCCTCGGGCCTGACGAATGTCGGCTTCAACTGGGCCGTGACGGTGGGCGACGTGGTGCGCGTGGTGCTGCTCTTTTATTTGATGCCCGCCTGGTCGGTGCTGGTGGCCTGGTGGCTTCTGGGCGAAAAGCCCACCCCCATGGCCTTGCTGCGCTTGGTGCTGGCCTTGGCGGGTTTGTTCATCGTGCTCAAAACCCCCGAAACACCTTGGCCCGTGCCCGAGAGTTTGGCCGATGGCCTGGCGCTGATGGGCGGCCTGACGTTTGCCATCACCAACGCCTTGCTGCTCAAACTCAAGGACGCGCCCAGCTCGTCGCGCACCCTGGCCATGTTTGTTGGCGGCGCGGTCATGGCCACGCTGGCGGCCATCGCAGGTTTGGCCACAGGTGTGGTTGCCATCGGCGCGGCCCCCACTTGGAGCTGGCTGCCCTTGGTGGCCTTGCTGAGCGTCTCGTTTTTGTTGGGCAATTTGGCGCTGCAATACGGCGCTGCCCGCCTGGCCGCCCACACCACGGCCCTGGTCATGCTGTCCGAGGTGCTGTTTGCCAGCGTGTCGTCCGTGTTGTTGGGCGCTTCCAGCTGGGACAGCCGCACCCTGATCGGCGGGGCCTTGATTTTGCTGGCGGCGCTGCTGACCATCGTCGGGCCTGGCCACAAGGCCAAGTGAAACGGCGTGCACGGCCAGAGGCGGTCACTGGCATGATGCCCATCTGTTCTCATAAATCGGAAAGCACCCCATGAGCCTGTACGACTTCGAAGCCCAAAGCATCGACCACCAAACCGTGCCCCTGTCGCGCTACCAAGGTCAGGTGATGCTGATCGTCAACACGGCCAGCGCCTGCGGCTTCACGCCCCAGTTCACTGGCCTTGAAAAGCTGCACCAGAAATATGGCAACCAGGGTCTGGCCGTGCTGGGCTTTCCCTGCAACCAGTTCGCCAGCCAAGACCCGGGCGACGACGCACAAATTGCCAACTTCTGCCAAAAGAACTACGGCGTGAGCTTTCAGATGATGAGCAAGGTCAAAGTGAACGGCGACGGCGCCCACCCCCTGTACCAATGGCTCACGGCCGAGGCCCCCGGCATTTTGGGCAGCAAAGGCATCAAGTGGAACTTCACCAAGTTTCTGGTGGGTCGCGATGGGCGGGTGATCAAGCGCTATGCGCCGCAGGACTCCCCCGAGAAGATCGCCAAAGACATTGAGGCGGCGCTGGTGGCTTGACCGAGGGGGCCTATCGGGCCAGTGCCAATTTGGGCCTGAGCCCGTTCAGGCCCGCCAAGTCAGCACCGCCAACCACAGCAACACAGCGGCGCCACCCCACACCAACACCCGCGTGCGCAGGCGCAGCATTTCCACAGCGCTGACCAAGCGTGCATTTTGTTCGGCCAACTCGGCCAGCGTTTCGGTCAGTTCGCGCTGGGTCTGGGCTTGGCGGTCGATCTGGCCTTGCGCGGCGATCAACGCGTTTTTGAGTTCCCCCAAACTGGGCACAGCACTCACAGGGGTGGTCGTGGCGGGGGTTCCAGCTTGGCCGGGCGACTCGGGCGGTTGGCGGTCCATCAGCTTGCGTGCGGCTTTGAGCACCGAAGGCGCGTGTTCGATCACATCACCCCAGGGAATCACTTTGAGCGCCATCAACCAAGGTATCGCCATCGTCTTGTCCTTTGTTTGCGCTGAGCCAGCGTCGTCTGTCGTCCAGCGCTGAATCCTACCCGGGTGGGCATTTTGGCGTGCGCAGACGCTGATCTTGGCAGATGGAAAAAAGGACTTTGCCGATGCAATCAGGAAGCACTGCTCAGCACTTCGTCCAACAACTCCACCCAATGGCGCACCGGCAGGCCGCTGCCGCTTTGCAGGTGGGTGATGCAGCCGATGTTGGCGCTGATGACGCCTTGCGGATCCAGGGCGTTCAGGTGGCCCAGTTTGCGATCGCGCAGTTGCTTGGACAGCTCGGGGTTGAGCACGCTGTAAGTACCGGCCGAGCCGCAGCACAGGTGTGACTCGTTGGCCGTGACCTTGATCTGAAAACCCAGATCACCCAAATGCTTTTCGACGCCGCCTTTGAGTTGCTGGCCGTGTTGCAGCGTGCAGGGCGGATGGAAGGCCTGCAGGCCTGCGGCTTGCAGCCCCTCAGGTTTGATCTTGTCTTTGAGCAGCGGCACCAGCTCGGGCAGCAACTCGCTCAGGTCGCGCGTCAAGGCACCGATGCGGGCGGCTTTGTCAGCGTACACCGGGTCGTCTTTGAGCACATGGCCGTAGTCCTTGACCATGACGCCGCAGCCCGAGGCGTTCATCACGATGGCTTCGACCTCGCCTGATTCAACCAGTGGCCACCAAGCGTCGATGTTGGCACGCATGTGATCTTTGCCGCCATCGTGGTCGTTCAGGTGGAACTTGAGTGCGCCGCAGCAACCGGCCTTGGGGGCAGTCACCGCCTGAATACCGGCAGCATCCAGCACACGGGCAGTGGCGGTGTTGATGTTGGGGCTCATGCTCGGCTGCACACAACCGGCCAGCATCAGCACCTTGCGGGCGTGTTGTCCGGTGGGCCAGGCACCGGCATTTTGCGGCGCGGGCACTTTGGCCTTAAGGCTTTCAGGCAGCAGGCCGCGCACCATCTGGCCCATCTTCATGGCGGGCGCAAACAGGGGCGAAGGCAGGCCTTCTTTGAGCGCCCAACGCACCAGCTTTTCGCCAGCGGGGCGCTCGACTTTGGCGTCCACCAGGTTGCGGCCAATGTCGACCAGGTGGCCGTATTGCACGCCGCTCGGGCAAGTGCTTTCACAGTTGCGGCAGGTCAGGCACCGGTCCAGGTGCATCTGGGTTTTGCGGGTGGGCGTTTCGCCCTCCAGCACCGCCTTTATCAAATAGATGCGGCCGCGCGGGCCGTCCAACTCGTCGCCCAACAGTTGGTAAGTAGGGCATGTGGCAGTGCAAAAGCCGCAGTGCACACACTTGCGCAAAATGGCTTCGGCTTCCAGGCCATCGGGGGTGTTTTGGTATTCGGGGGCGAGGTTGGTTTGCATGACGGTTCGCCTCAGAGGGGGTTCAGGCGACCGGTGGCGAAAACGCCTTTCGGATCAAACTGCTTTTGCAATTGCTGCTGGATGCGTTGCTGCACAGCGTCCAGCGGGGTGTTCACACCGACGGCTTTGTCTGCCTCAGCATGCTTGGCGCTGGCTCGGAACAGCGTTGCATGGCCGCCGACCTTCTGCGCCAGCTCACGCACCGTCGCTGCTGCCGAAGCAGGTGCCCACAGCCAACGCTGCGCACCTTGCCATTCCATGTATTGGGCATAGGGCAAGTCCAGCACGGGCGCGGTTTGCGGCACCGACAGACGCCACAGGCAGGCATCTGGACTGGGCGCGTCAAAAAATGGCAGAGTTTGCTCGGTGCTGGCACGCCAGTCTTGTGCGGCTTCGGCATTGTCCATGGCCTGCACCCGCGCACCCAAGGCAACAGCGTCGGCACTCATTTTGACCACGGCCGACTGCACCGCCGCCACCGCACCACGCAGGCGCACAAACAAATAATCGGCCACCGGCTGGGCCGTGGTGTCGCGCACCCAGGCGCTGGCGTTCAAGGGCAGGGGCTGGCCACCCCAACGGTGCAACAAATCCAGCGCCGGACCCTGAGCGAGCCCCGCGATCATCAAGGTGGCCTCGGCCGGGGCCACGGGTAAAACCTTGAGACTGACTTCGGTGATCAGGCCCAGTGTGCCCCAACTGCCCGCCATCAGGCGGCTCACGTCATAACCGGCCACGTTCTTCATGACCTGGCCGCCAAAGGTCAGGTGCTCGCCCAGACCATTGATGAAACGTGCGCCCAAAATATAGTCGCGCACAGCGCCCACAGTGGCGCGGGCCGGGCCGCTCAGGCCCGCAGCGACCATGCCGCCCACGGTGGCGTCATCGCCAAAATGTGGCGGCTCAAACGCCAAAGATTGGCCTTTTTCGGCCAGAGCGGCTTCCAGCTCGGCCAAGGGCGTGCCGCAGCGCACTGTGACCACCAACTCGCTGGGCTCGTAACTGACAATGCCCCGGTAATCCCGGGTGCTCAGCACCTCACCCGTGAGGCTTTGACCCCAGAAATCTTTGCTGCCACCACCGCGCAAGCGCAAAGTGCGGCCATCCGCAGCGGCCTGCCGCACGGCGTCGATGAGTGAGTTGAGTTGAGCTTCCATGGGCTAAGATGGTAACCCCCGGCCTTAAGAGACTGTGTGAATTTTTTGAACGGGCAGGTTGTGGGAAATTGCGGGACTCAGGCCCGGTACACATTGA
>JAKFXJ010000108.1 GCA_021731425.1 Limnohabitans sp.
TGCGCCCACCACGGCCGGGATGTCGAGGCTGCGGGCCACGATGGCGGTGTGAGACGTCTTGCCACCGACATCGGTGACAAACCCGGTGAACACGCTTTGCTTGAATTGCAGCATGTCGGCAGGCGAGAGGTCGTGCGCCACCAGCACCAGCGGCACATCGGTATCGCCCAGCTGCAGCTCTTGCTGAGGCCGCTGAGGACGCTTGGCCTGGGCCACCATGGCCCCCGTGCCTTTGAGGCAATGCAGCACCCGCTCACCGACTTGCTCCATGTCGGCTTTGCGTTCGCGCAGGTAAGGGTCTTCCATCTCCTCGAACTGGCGCACGATGATGTCGAGCTGACTGGTCAGCGCCCATTCGGCGTTGTACAGGCGTGTCTTGATCCAGTGGACCACGCCTGACGTCAGCTCTTCGTCTTGCAGCAGCATCAGGTGCACATCGAGCAAGGCTGCCAGCTCGTGCGGCGCATCCTTGGGCATGTCTTTTTGCAGGCGCTGCAGCTCATCGACCACCGCATCGCGGGCCACGCGCAAACGTTGAATCTCGCTGTTGACTTGCTCGGGCTTCACAAAATAGTGCGCCACATCGACGCGGCTGGAGGCCACCAAGACGGCTCGCCCAATGGCAATGCCACGCGCCACCGCCAAGCCATGGATGCTGAAGGTCATGGCTTATTCGCCTTCGCCGAATTTGTCGTTGATCAGCGCCAGCAGGGCCGCCAGGGCCTCTTCATCGCGTTCACCTTGGGTGTCCAGCACCACCTCACTGCCCAGTCCTGCGGCCAGCATCATGACGCCCATGATGCTTTTGGCGTTGATGCGGCGCTCGCCCTTGCTCATCCAGACATCACACGGAAAGCTGCCGGCCAATTTGGTCAGTTTGGCGGAGGCACGGGCGTGCAAGCCCAATTTATTGCTGATGGTCACGGTGGCTTGGGGCATGTCTCTGTCCGGTTTGGTTTTGGGGGGCGGTGCTGCCCACAGGCATCACGCCTTGGGTGCCGCCTGCGTGGGCGCGTGCAGCCAGGGCTTCTAGGCTTTCATGGCGATAACAAACGCTGCGCAGCAGCATGGGCAAGTTGACACCGGCCACCAGACGTGTGTGAAGCCCATCACCCAGCTGCTGGGCCACATTGCAGGGCGTGGCACCAAACACGTCACTGAGCAGCAGCACCTCGGCCGTGCCCAGAGCGGTCATGGCTTCGTGCGCCCGGGCCAAGCTGACTTCGGGCGCATCGTTCGGCAACACGTCCAGTGCCAAAACGCCATTCGCGCAGTCAGGGAACACATGCAGGGCGCATTCGCGCAAGGCAGTGGCCAGTGGGGCGTGGGCGATGATGAGGATGCCAATCATGATGGGGTCCGATTATCGACGCTGCGCTGGTTTTTTGAGCACAAAAAAGGCCCACGAGGCGACCGAGGTCAAACCAAAACAGGCCAAGGCCACTTGGTAAGCCTGCGCATTGGCCAGTCCCAGGCCACGCCCGGCATCGACCAACAAACCAATGCCCCACTGCACCACAAAAATACCTGCAAAAATCACCAAGTTGTAAGCCGACAGGGCGCGACCGGCGAGATGAGAGGGGAAAGCCATGCCCACGGCCGGTTGGGCCAGCGCCACAAAAGTACTGCTCACACAGAACAAGGCCATGCCCACGGCAGCACCCGCACCCACGCTGGGCCCCATCCAAACCAGTGCACCGATGACCCCAAAACTCAAAGGCAAGCCCCAGGCAATCAGCCGCTCGACCGGAATGCCCCGACGCGCCAGACCCGGCGTGATCATGCCCCATGCCCAAAATGTGATCAGCATGGCCAGGTTGATGAGGAACAAGCCGGATGCGGCCTCGGCCGCTGTCCAGCCCGCCACCTGGGTCATCCAAGGACCCGCCCACAAGGTCTGGATGGCGACCATACCGCCGTAGCTGAAAAAGCCGATCGGTGTCATGCGCCAAAAATAGGCGCTGCGCCAAATTTCGCGGTAACTGCCATCGTCGTCGTGCGGCGTCTGTGGGCTGTCGGCTGCGGGCGTGGCTTTTTGCCACACAGGAACCAACAAGGTGATCAACAGCATGGCGATGGCGATCATCACGCCCAGCATCACAAACAGGGCACGCCAGCCCCAGATGGGCATGAGCCACTGCACCGGCAAGGTGGCCGCCAGCATGCCCAAAGAGCCGGTCATCAGCATCCAAGAGTTGGTGCGCAGTTGGGTGCTGGCATCAAACCAGCGTCGGTAACCGGTGAGCGGCGCCATCAGGCAGGCGCTCACGCCCATGCCGCACAGCACCCGCGCGGCCAGCAAACCATGAAAACTCTCGGCCCACGAAAAGGCCAAGCAACCGAGCACCGCAAAAGTCAAAAAAGCGAGGATGACTTTTTTCGGGCCGTGTTGGTCCAGCCAGCGCCCCAAGGGCAGCTGGGTGAGCGAAAAGCCCAAAAAGTATCCACCCGCCAACAAGCCCAAGTCTTGCGCACTCAGACTGAATTCGGTGGTCAAGGTGGGCGACAAGGTGGCGGTGATGGCCCGCACCAAAGCCGAGAAAAAGTAGGCCAGCGCAAAGGCCAAAAACACCACCACCGCCATGCGGCGCGGCAAGTGCTCCGGGTTGGCCAACGCTGGGGCACTCAACGGTGTAGCGCTCATGGCTTGATCCCATCAAACAAGGTGTTGGCCAAATCTGCCGCAATTTTGCGGTCGTACACCACGGCATGAACCAGCCGAACCCGCTCGCCTTCGGGCAATGCGCCCCACACGGCGTCCATGTTCACCGGCTCGCCATTGGCCCGCTGGCCCGGGGCTTGCACCCGCACAGCTGTCGCCAAGGGCAGCTGACCCGGGCGCTGCCAAGCCTGCTGCTGCCCGGCCGCCAAGGGCTGGGTCACGCGGGCATTGTCCAAGGTGGCTTTTTGCCAAGCGGCCATCACCGCACTGGCATCGGCCCCGGCGGGCAAGGCGGCCGTCATCACCGCCACCATGGCCGCGCCGCTTTCGCAGCCCACCACCTGCAGGTCGACAGGCACACCCCCCAAGGGGACGCTGCGGGTGGTGCGGTCGGGTTTGCAGGGCAATTGGGCTTTGAGTGCACTGCCCTCAAAGCCCACATCCCGCCAGTTCTGGGCGGGGCTGCAGGCGCTCAAAGTCAGTGCCCCAAAGAGGCTGGCCACCAAGGCCGAAGAATGGATTCGCATGGGGTGATTATCCTGATCAGCGGCCGCATTGGGTTTTGGCGACAATGTGCCCCATGAATTCACTCGACGGCATCCGCGTTCTCGACCTCTCCCGCGTTCTGGCGGGCCCCTGGTGTACCCAGACCTTGGCCGATCTGGGGGCCGATGTCATCAAGATCGAGCGCCCCGGCACGGGCGACGACACCCGCACCTGGGGGCCCCCCTTTTTGAAAGACGCCCAAGGTCAGGACACCGCGGAGGCCGCCTACTATTTGGGCGCCAACCGCAACAAGCGATCGGTGACCTGTGACATCGCGCAACCCGAAGGCCAAGCGCTGATCCGCGAACTGGTTCGGCACTGCGATGTGTTTGTGGAGAACTTCAAGGTCGGCGACATGGCCCGTTACGGCCTGGATTACGCCAGCCTGAGCGCCCTGAACCCCAAGCTGGTCTATTGCAGCGTGACCGGTTTTGGCCAGACCGGGCCTTACCGCGAACGGGCGGGCTACGACTATGCGGTGCAAGGCATCGGCGGCCTGATGAGTGTGACCGGCGAGCGCGACGACCTGGGCGGCGGCCCGCAAAAAGTGGGTGTAGCCGTGGCCGACTTGTTCACCGGCATGTACGCCACCGTGGCGATTTTGGCGGCACTGCGCCACGCAGAACGCACGGGCGAGGGCCAGATGGTCGACATGGCCTTGCTCGACACGCAGGTCGCCATGCTGGCCAATTTGGGCTCGAATTATTTGGTCAGCGGCAAAACGCCCGGCCGCGCAGGCAACGCGCACCAGAACATCGTGCCCTACCAAGTGTTCGAGGTCATGGCCCCAACGGGCGCCGCACCGGGTACCCGCGACCACTTGATCTTGGCGGTGGGCAACGACGGGCAGTTTGTGAAGTTTTGCGCCGTGGCCGGCTGCCCCGAGCTGGCGCTAGACCCGCGTTTTGCCCAAAACACCCAACGCGTGCGCCACCGCGACACCCTGGTGCCTTTGCTGGAAGACATCCTCAAAACCCGCACCAAGGCCGACTGGTTGGCGGCCCTCGAAGCCGCCAAGGTGCCCTGCGGGGCCATCAACACCCTGAGCGAGGTCTTTGTGGACCCGCAAATCCAGGCCCGTGGCATGGTGCAAGATTGGCAACACCCGGTCAAACCCGACCTGAAACTGGTGGCCAGCCCGATCAAGATGAGCCGCACCCCCGTGCGCCAGGACTTACCGCCGCCCATGCTGGGCCAACACACCACCGAAGTCTTGGCCGAAGTGCTGGGCTGGAACGCCGAACAACTCGGCCCCTTGCGCGGTAAAGGGGTGATCTGATGGCCAATTTTTTGCTGGTGCATGGCGCTTGGCACGGGGCTTGGTGCTGGCAACGTGTGGTGCCGGGCCTCATCGGTGCGGGCCACCGCGTCCATGCCGTCACCCTGACAGGCGTGGGTGAGCGCGCTCACCTTCTGCAAGCGGGTATTGATCTTGAAACCCACATCACCGATGTCATGGCCGCCATGGACGCCGAAGAATTGGACGATGTGGTGCTGGTGGTGCACTCGTACGCCGGCATGCTCGGCACGGCCGTGGCCGACCGCAGACCCGAACGCCTGCGCCACCTGGTTTATTTGGACGCGGTCCTGCCCAAACCCGGTGAAAGCTGGAGCAGCACCCACGCCAGTGCCACCCGAAACACCCGCATCGCTGCGGCGCAAGCCGATCCCTTGCATGCCTTTCCGGCCCCAGACCCCTCGGTGTTTGGCCTGAGCGACGCCGACCACGCTTGGGTGCAAAGACGGCAAACCCCACACCCGGGTGGTCCGTACACCCAAGTGCTCGACTTTGATCCCCGCCGCGTGGCCAGCGTGCCACGCACCTTCATCAACTGCACCACGCCACCTTTGGGCACCATCGATGTCAGCCGCCTGCGCATGCTGGACCCCAAATTCTGGGACGGCGCTTGGTTGCCCGGCTCACAAGTGCTGGAGATGCACACCGGGCATGACCCCATGGTCAGTGACCCACAAGGTTTGGTCAAACACCTGTTGTCCCTGCTTTAAATTCCTTAGCCGCTTGGATCGGGTGCGGCGCCGGAACTGGTCTCTTTTCAGCGCAAAGCACCAAACACCTTGGTCACCAAGGCGCTGCCCGCTTGGGCAGGGTTCTGGCGAATCTTTTTTTCCTCTTCGCCAATCATGTAGTACAGCCCGTCAAGGGCTTTACCCGTCACATGGTTTTCCAAAAGCGCTTTGTCTCTGGGCACCAGGCCCATGCTGGACAATTTGCCCGCCACCGCATTGAACTGTTCCACCACACCCAATTGCCCCAGCACCTGTTTGACCTGCGGCAGGAATTCCGCACTCAGGGGCGCTCGGGTTTTGTCCACAAAAAATTGGGTCACCGCTGTATCGCCCCCTTTTAAGATGCCCTTGGCGTCTTGCACCGACATGGTCTGTATCGATTGCATCAAGGCCTTTTGAGCCAAGGGCACGGCTTGTTCGGCGGCGCGGTTCATTTGCAAGGTCAAGGCATCAAGTTGCTGACCCATGCCCAGCGTTTTGAGCATTCTTGAGCCCTTGTTCAAGGCGTCTGGCAAACCAATGCGCACTTTGTCATGGCCCATGAAGCCATCTTGCACCCCGAGCAAACCGATGGCCGCACTGGCCCCTTTTTCCAAGGCCAGTTTTAAACCTTGTGAGGCATCGCCAGCACTCAGGTCCGCCCAACTGAAGGCATGCGCGGGCACAATGGCCAAAATCCCCGAGGACATGGCGAAGGCATTAAACTTTCTACGATGAAGAACCACCTGAATACTCCCTGGAAGCTGCAGCCTGTCAGCCGTCGTGTGTTGAATGGGGCGTGCACGCTCGGCCTGTTGCTGGCCCTGTGGGGTTGTTCAGGTGAACGTGCGCCCGAATCTTCCTTTGTTTTGCTCGACGGCAGCACCGTCAGCACGCAGCAATTGCAAGGAAAAGTATCTTTGGTCAATTTCTGGGCCACCAGCTGCACATCCTGTGTGGCTGAAATGCCCGAGTTGATTGCCACTTACAACAAGTTCAAGGATCGGGGCTACGAAACCGTGGCTGTGGCCATGAGTTACGACCCACCCAGTTACGTGGTCAATTTTGCACAGACGCGGCAATTGCCCTTCAAAGTGGCGATCGACAACACC
>JAKFXJ010000203.1 GCA_021731425.1 Limnohabitans sp.
GAAACCGGAATTAACGCTGGCCATAAAACGCGGGCCATAAACCAAAAAGCCCGAGGCTACTCAGAAAGTAGCGCCGGGCCTCTGAAGGCTTGAGGGTGAAAGCCGATCAGGCTTCCGACTTGTTTTTGAGCACTTGGCGGCCACGGTAAAAACCGTTGGGGCTGATGTGGTGGCGCAGGTGAGTCTCGCCTGTGGTCGGCTCGACAGCGATGCCGGGCACGTTCAGAGCGTTGTGCGAACGGTGCATGCCGCGCTTGGAAGGCGATTTTTTGTTTTGCTGAACAGCCATGGTGGCTCCTTGGAAGCTTGGAGGCCGCGCAAATGAAAACGCAGCTTCGGTTGATGGGAATGACACCCGGGGCATCCGGGCGAAGCCATTGATTATAACCTAAGCCAAGCCCTTTTGGACACCTTTATCGGCCTGTGACCGGCGTGTCGGCCCACATTCAGCGGTCTTGACCGGTTTTCAGGCTGGCCAACACCCCAAAGGGGTTGGGTCGCTCGGCAGCGGCTTCAAAGGCCGGATCGACCACAGACATGGGCAGGGTTTCGGGACACACCTCGTGCAAGGGCACGAGGGGCAAGGACAAAATCAACTCGTCCTCGACCAAGGCCAGGGCATCAAAATCACGGCTGATGACCAGCACATCTTCTTCCACCTCGTCGTCGAGCGCCTGCGCTGCAGCCTCGTCGGCCACAAACAAAAATGAGCGCTCGGCCTGCACAGCCTCCAGCACCGGACTCAGGCAGCGCTGGCATTGCATGGGCAGCATGAGCGAGGCCTTCAGATCCAGCCACAGCTGATCAGGTGCCCCCGATTGCGCCACCGCGCGACCTTGCAGCAGCCACTGCACCTGCCCAGGGGCCACGGTGTCACCGTGTTGCTCCTCGGCCAAACGGGGCCAATCGGCCAAAGCGCCCTCGCCCTGCAGGCGCAGGCCGTCACGGGCAAAGGCCACGACATCCAGGTGTTGGGGGTCCAATTTTTTTTCCATGGCCGCAGTGTAAGAGAATCAACCTTTCGAATTTCTCCTGGGCTTGCGCTTTGACCATGACATTGACCCCCTCTGCCCCCAACAGCCGCTCGGTGGTGCTGGGCTCGACTTCGCGTTACCGGCGCGAACTGCTCGAGCGCCTGCGCATTCCTTTTACCGTGAGCGCACCCGACGTGGATGAAACCCCTCTGCCGGGAGAAGCCCCACAAGCGCTGGCCAGACGCTTGGCCCTGGCCAAAGCCCGGGCCGTGGCCGCCTTGCACCCCGATGCGGTGGTGATCGGTTCCGACCAAGTGGCCGATTTGGCTGGCCAACCCCTGGGCAAGCCCGGGGAGCACGCGCGAGCCGTTCAGCAGCTGCAACAAATGCGCGGCCAGACCGTGATTTTTCAGACCGCTTTGGCCGTGGTTTGCCTGGCCAGCGGCTATGAACAAGTGGACTTGGCCGAGGTTCGTGTGTTGTTTCGCGACCTGAGCGACGCCGAAATCGAAGCCTATTTGCAGGCAGAACAACCCTACGACTGCGCGGGCAGCGCCAAAAGCGAGGGCTTGGGCATTGCCCTGCTCGAATCCATTGACAACGACGACCCCACCGCCTTGATCGGACTGCCACTGATCCGCACCGCGCGCATGTTGCGCCAAGCCGGGGTGAAGCTGCTGTGAACACCCCCAAGACCCCACCAGGCCGCCTGTTTTTGGTGCCAACGCCACTCGACTTTGGCTGCAGCGAGCAAGCCCCGATCACCGAAGTGCTGCCCAGCACCACCTTGGCCACCGCCGCTGGCATTCAGCATTGGGTGTGCGAGAACGCCAAGAGCACCCGCGCCTTCCTCAAGCGTGTGGGCCAAACACATCCACTGATCGTCCCGATGGCCGAACAAAGCATCACCGAATTGCCCCGCCATGTGCACAAAAAAGGCGACCACCAGTCAGGTTTTGATGGCAAACCGCTGCTGGCGGCTGCTTTGCAAGGGCACGATGTGGGTTTGGTGAGCGAAGCGGGCATGCCCGCGGTGGCCGACCCAGGCAGCTCGGTGGTGCGGGCCGCACACGATTTGGGCATCGGTGTTGTGCCTTTGGTGGGCCCGGTGTCTTTGCTCTTGGCCTTGGCCGCCAGCGGGCTCAATGGTCAGAACTTCGCTTTTGTAGGGTATTTGCCGCAAGACGCGGGGGAGCGTGCCGCCCGCTTGAAACAACTGGAGTCCTTGGCCGTCAAAACCGGGCAAACACAGTTGTGGATCGAAACGCCTTACCGCAACGCGGCCATGCTCGGCGGCTTGCTGCAAAGCCTGAATGCCAACACGCGTTTGGCCATTGCCAGTGGTTTGACGCTGCCGTCCGCCAGCATCCAGAGCCACACGGTGGCGCAATGGAAAAAGGGCCTCAAAGGCCCTGATTCGCACACCCCGGCGGTTTACGCCATCGGGCCTTGATGCCGGGCTTCAGCGCAATCCTGCACCCGCCATGCGCATGGCGCGGACACTGCCCTCGCCCACGGCCACACCAAAGCGCTTGACCAGGCGCTCGGCCACGTTCTCGCGCTGGGTGTAATCAATCACATCGGGGGCCTTGACCACGTCGCGGGCCACACCATCGATGCTGCCCAAGCTGTCAGCCAGGCCCAGATCGACGGCCTGCTGCCCACTCCAAAACAAGCCACTGAAAAGCTCAGGGGTTTCTTTCAGACGATCGCCCCGACCTTTCTTGACCACATCGATGAACTGGGTGTGGATCTGGTTGAGCATGGCTTGGGCGTGTTGGCGCTGCGGCGCAGTTTGCGGGCTAAAGGGGTCCAGAAAACCCTTGTTCTCGCCAGCTGTCATCAAACGCCGCTCCACACCCAGCTTGTCCATGAGCCCGGTGAATCCAAAACCATCCATCAACACACCAATGCTGCCCACCAAGCTGGCCTTGTCGACATAAATCTGGTCGGCAGCGGCGGCAATGTAATAAGCCGCCGAGGCACAAGACTCTTCTACCACCGCATAAATGGGTTTGTTGTGCAGGGCACGCAAACGCGTGATTTCATCGTTGATCAGACCCGCCTGAACGGGGCTGCCGCCCGGCGAATTGATGAGCAAGACCAAGGCTTTTGAGCCCGGGTCTTCGAGTGCCGTGCGCATGGACGTCATGACATTCTCAGCACTGGCTTCGGTGTCCGGGCCGATTTCTCCCTGAACAGTGACGAGCGCCGTGTGCGGAAAACTGGTGTGCGTGGCTGGCGAATTGAGGCTGAAGAGCTGCCACACCACCAAGCCCAGAAAGAGCAACCAAGCCAGACGCATGCCCAACTTCCAACGGCGTTGCGATTGTTGCTCTTGGAGGTTGGCATAGGCCAAGTCCACCAGGGTTTTGCGGGCCCAGTTTTCATCCACGGGGTTGAGCACCGGAGCTTGGGCGGATGCCGCGTCCGGAAAAGCTGGAGCCGATGCGGGCGCGGACGTGCTGTCCTGGGGGTCTTGCATGTTCAAAATTCAAGGGGTTTCAAGTTGTAGGCAGTATGCCAGTGAACCACACCGCCCTGCTCTGACAGGTCTATTTTGACCAGCCCTCCACGGCAGGGCCCGCCCGAGCAAGCCCCGGTGTCGGGCTGGTAAGCGGCACCGTGTGTGGCGCACATCAGCCACCGCCCTGTGTTGTCAAAAAAACGGTCGGGTTGGTAATCCATTTCCATGGCCACATGGGTACAGCGGTTCAAGTAGGCGTGCACCTGACCTTGGTAGCGGATGGCAAAGGCCCGGCAAGTCTGCCCGGCGTAAACGATGTCAAAAGGCACAGCCCGACCCCCATTGACCAAGTCGGCGCTGTTGCACAAAGGGACCATGGGCTCCATGAGTGCTCCTCGTTTCAAGCGTGTTGCAACAACCAGTCGTGCAAATCACGCACGCTGTGCGCCACATAGCGCGGCTGGAGCACATGAAAGGACTCGGGCTCGTGGGCCCCATAACTCACGCCCACGCTGGCACAGCCCGCGTTCAAGGCCATTTGCAGGTCATGGGTGGTGTCACCAATCATCAAGGTGCGCTCGGGTTCTGCACCAAATTCGCGCATCAACTCGTGCAGCATGCGGGGGTTGGGCTTGCCAGCCGTTTCATCGGCCGTGCGCGAACCATCGAACACGCCGCGCAGCTCCACCGCATGCAACGCTTCGTTCAGGCCCTGTCGGCTTTTGCCCGTGGCCACCGTCAACCAGTGGTGCCGGGCTTTGAGGTCGTCCAGCAAATCCAGCACGCCTTCAAACAAACTGATGTCGTTTTGGTGCTGCAGGTAGTGGTGGCGGTAGCGCTCTCCCAGCGCCGGGTATTTGTCCTTGGGCACATCGGGCGCGGCATGGGCCAGCGCAGGCAAAAGCGACATGCCAATCACATAAGAGGCGGCTTCTCGGGTGGGTTCTTGCCCGCCCACATCCACAACAGCCCGCTGGATGCAGCGGGTGATCAGGGCGGTGGAATCGAACAAGGTGCCATCCCAATCGAAAGCGATCAAGTCAAATTGGCGAGGTCTTGAGTTGGGCATGGTCGACATACGCTTTCAATTCAGGGGGCAAATCGGCTTGAAGGGCCACGCGCTCGGCGGACACCGGGTGGTTGAACTGCAAGCGCCACGCATGCAAAAACATGCGCTTGAGGCCGGGGCCCGAGCTGGGTTTGAGCAACTGGCGGTTCCAGTCAAAGTCCCCATATTTGTCATCGCCCGCGATCGGGTGCCCTTGGGCCGACAAATGCACCCGGATTTGGTGGGTGCGCCCGGTTTTGATGGTGACCTCTAACAAAGAGGCACCCGGCAGCCGCTGCGCCACCTTGACCAGCGTGATGGAACGCATGCCATCCGGGTCTTCGGGCGTGGTCACGCGCACGCGACGCTCGCCTTCTTGGCCATCTTTACCTGGGAGCAAAAATTTGTGCAGCGGCTGGTCGATCACTTTGAGCTTGGCGGGCCAATCCCCTTTGACCAAGGCTAAATAGGTTTTGCCGGTTTCGCGCTCACGAAACTGGTCTTGCAGGTGCTTGAGTGCGCTGCGTTTTTTGGCCACCAACAAAATCCCGCTGGTGTCGCGGTCCAGTCGGTGGACTAATTCCAGCAATTTGGCTTGGGGGCGTAACTGGCGCAGTTGCTCGATCACGCCAAAACTCACCCCTGAGCCGCCATGCACCGCCACTCCGGACGGTTTGTCGATGGCCATCAGGCTGTCGTCTTCTAACAAAAGGGGGAATTCACGGCCTGGCGCGGGTTGAGCGGCTTTTTCGGCCACTTTGTCGGAAATGCGCACGGGCGGCAAACGCACCTCGTCGCCGTTTTCCACCCGGGTTTCGGCAGAAGCCCGGCCCTTGTTGATGCGCACCTCGCCGCTGCGGATAATGCGGTAGACGTGCGTTTTGGGCACGCCCTTCAAGTGACGCATCAAAAAGTTGTCCAATCGCTGCCCAGCCGACTCTTCGTCCACCAACAACCATTTGACGGCGGGTGTCGCAACGGAGGACTTGGACCCTATAATGTGATTCACTGGCAATTGGCTGTAAGTGGTTGATTCAAATGGAAATGAATTCCTGCAGAGCTGGAGTTTAGTCCACCAACACTTCGCCAAACCAGATGGTCGATGCCACCCTCGGCACGATTTTGCAGACTGAAGGCCAGCGCCAACAGTGGCAAAACGCCCCGGAGGTTGGGCCGACGCCCTGAAAACCCAGATACGGAATACCCCAAATTCAGCAGCCTTTGCGGCTGTTGAACGGATCAAAGCGAGATGGTTGTGTTGTTCGGAACTTTGCTGATGTGGATGGAGTGGCTCACGAAGCCATGCTCTGCCGTCACGCCTTGTGCCCGACAGTTTGTCTTGGACACCGGGGGAAGCCCCCGGCAGTGGACAATGTTTTACACACCATTTGACTCGCCCCATCCACGCGCCATGATCCCCATTCCTGTGCTCACGCGCAGCTGAATGGTCGATCAACTTCGGCAATTCCCTTCGTTTCAGGCGTCAGCTCCGGCAACGTGGGCTTTGCGGTTCTCAAGAACGCAAAGCCGGTTGTGTAAACAGGTTTTGAGCGCAGTCACTTTCTGCGCCAAAGCCAAGCTGAACAGAAAAGGAATGCATCATGAAACGGATGCTGATCAACGCCACGCAAGCTGAAGAGCGCCGCCTGGCCATCGTCGACGGACAAAAACTCCTCGACTACGAAATCGAAATTGAAG
Source organism: Limnohabitans sp. (assembly GCA_021731425.1). Taxonomy (GTDB): domain Bacteria; phylum Pseudomonadota; class Gammaproteobacteria; order Burkholderiales; family Burkholderiaceae_C; genus Limnohabitans_A. The sequence goes on from JAKFXJ010000203.1 coordinate 6,188, forward strand.
GGCGCGAACAGCGCAAGGGCAACATCTACAAAGCCATCGTCACCCGCGTCGAACCCTCGCTCGAAGCCTGCTTTGTGGACTACGGCGAAGACCGCCACGGCTTTTTGCCCTTCAAGGAAATCTCCCGCCAATATTTT
>JAKFXJ010000346.1 GCA_021731425.1 Limnohabitans sp.
TGCGCGGTGTGGGCGCACCTCGCAGTGCACCACCACCGTAGCATCCCAGTTCGCCCCATCCCAAGTTGTCGGCCAAGATCAGAACAATGTGGGGGCGCTTTCCAGATTCAGTCATCTTCATTCCATGGCGATTTTGCGATCTTTGATCAATTTCGCCCATCGCTCACGGTCTTGGACCATGCGTTGTTGGAAAGCTTCGGGCGACATGGCAACGGTTTCCATGGCCAGACCTAGGAGTTGTTGTTTCAGGCCAGTGTCTGCAAGTGACTCATCAACCACGCGCCGCATTTGCGCCATGATGGGTGCAGGCGTGCCTTCGACGGCAAAAAGGGCAGACCACTGGGGCACGTCAATGTCGCCTGCGCCGCTTTCGCTCAAAGTGGGCGTGTCAGGCAAGATGCTGGAGCGGCGCCGTGTGCTGACTGCCAAAGCGATCAGTTTTCCAGACTTGATGTGCGGCAAGACCGCCGCCGCGCCGAGGACGGCAGCCGAAACCTGTCCTGAAATCACATCATTGACCGCTTGTCCGCCGCCTTTGTAAGGGATGTGCAGAAGGTTGATTCCCAAGTTTTGAGAAAAGAGCTCACCCACCAAGTGCTGTATGGAGCCTTGACCCGAGCTGGCATAGGAGACTTGGTCGGGTTTGCCTTTGGCCCGTGTTTGTAAATCTTGTAGGGTTTTCATGCCGGTCGATGGGGCCGTCACCACAACGATGGGCTGAAACGACAGGACCGCAATGGGGGTAAAAGTTTTGCTCAAGTCCCATGGCATGTTTCGGAACAAAGGCAACAATGAAACGGAATCTGAAGCGACCAAAAACGTGTGCTGATCTTTGGCACCCCGCAGTGTTGTTTCTACGCCTAAAGCGCCATTGGCACCCGGCTTGTTGTCCACCAAAACCGTTTGGCCCAGCTTTTTTCTAACGCTTTCGCCAACCAAACGGGCCACCACGTCGTTGGAGCCTCCAGCAGGGAAGGGCACCACCAAACTGATGGTTTTGGAGGGCCATTCTTGCGCCCATGCGCCTGTGGGTGAGAGCGCCGCACCCAATGCGGTCCACAACAAGTGACGGTTGAATTGTCTTTTGGAGAGGGTGTGCATGAGACTTGTCTTTGATTTGTATCAATATAAGTGTAGAGATGGTTCATCAGAGAAACATCAGTAATTCTTCCTTTATCATCAGAAAAACCTGAACTAACAAAGTGATTGAATGAACCAGCCGCGCTTAGACCAGTTGCGAGTCAAACAACTGCGATTCATCAGTCTTTTGGCCACCCGAGGCTCCTTGTCTGCGACGGCTGAGCAGTTGTCGATGACGCAGTCGGCCGCCAGCATGATGCTCAAGGACATCGAGACCTTGTTCGATGTGAAGCTTTTCCGAAGGCAGGGGCGAGGCATGGCCTTGACCGATGAGGGCAGGGCGCTCTTGCCAAGGTGTCAGACCGTTCTGGGGGAGGTCGGCGCCATGGGGAGCACTTTGCAAGGGACGCAGCAGCCCATCGTTCGCATTGGCGCATTTCCGCACACTGCGGTCACTGTCTTGCCAGACATCATCAAAAAGCTGATCAACGACCCGATAGGTTGGCGACCGCTGATCATTGATGGCCGGGCAGACCAGTTGTTGCAAATGCTTTTGCAGGGCGAAATCGACATTTTGCTGGGGCGTATGCCCAGCCATGTGGCAGATGCGCCCTATTTTGATGAGTTGTCTCAGAGAGTGCTCTATGAAGCACCCTTGTCTGTGGTGTCCTCGATCAAACACCCCTTGGCACGGCAGAAAAAACTGGATTTTTCTGACCTGGCGGATTGCAAATGGATTCTTCCTAACATGCAATCGACCACGCGAGTCAGTTTGATGGATGCCTTTTTGAGACGCGGTCTCGCCCCACCCACCCCCGCGGTTGAATCACCTTCTTTTTTCTACAGCTTGGCGGTTGTGGCACAAACGGATCTCTTGACCTGTTGTGCTCAATCGGCGGCATTACACAGCAGCCATGCCACTTCGATCCTGCCGTTGATCGTCAGCCAAGAGCCTATGCCGGTGTCATTGGTTTGGCGAAAATCCTCAGTGCAAGCACAGCGCTTGGCCGATTATTTGATCTGACCGCGCCCGTTGCCTAGTCAACTTTTGGCCTAGCCCCTCACCCCACCTTCACAAATTCTCGCGCCAGCGATTCGGGCACGCTGGTGCCAAAGCGTTGGGCCTGAATGAGCATGGCGACCAGGAGGACGGTGACTTTGAGGCCCATGCGCTCCGACAGGTTGTGCGGGGTTTGTCCCTCGTTAAGATAGGAGCATGAAAAACCGCCAAATCGCCTCCTTTAACGTCAGCGCCATCGGCTTGGGCTGCATGAACCTCAGCCATGCTTATGGCGCACCTGTCTCGGCCCAGCAGGGCGAGCGGGTTTTGCTCACTGCCTTTGACCAGGGTGTGACGTTTTTCGACACCGCCGCGCTGTATGGCTTTGGCGCCAACGAGACGCTGGTGGGCCAGGTGATGAAGCCGCACCGCAACCGCTTCACGCTGGCCAGCAAGTGCGGCATGCAGGGCGTGGAACAAAGCGACGGCAGCAAAGTGCGTGTCATCGACGGCCGCCCCGAGACCCTCAAGAAAACCTGTGAAGACGCGCTGCGCCGCCTGCAGACCGATGTGATTGACCTGTATTACCTGCACCGCTGGGACAAGAAAGTACCGATCGAAGACAGCGTGGGTGCTTTGAGCGACTTGGTGCGCCAAGGCAAGATCCAGACCATTGGTTTGTCGGAGGTGTCGGCCAGCACCCTGCGCAAAGCCCATGCGGTTCACCCGATTGCAGCGGTGCAGACCGAGTATTCGCTGTGGACGCGCAACCCCGAGATCGCGGTGCTGCAGGCTTGCCGTGAGTTGGGTGTGACCTTTGTGGCTTTCAGTCCGGTGGCGCGGGGCTTTTTGTGTGGCGCGGCATTGGACGTGACCGCTTTCGACGCCAAAGACATCCGCCGCAGCATGCCGCGTTTCACGCCCGAGAATTACGCCGCCAACCTGAAGCTCTTACCCGCTTACCACGCGCTCGCACAAGAGGCTGGGTGCAGCCCCTCGCAGCTGGCACTGGCTTGGTTGCTGCACCAGGGCGAAGAGATCATCCCCATTCCCGGCACCACCTCGGTGGACCATTTGCTCGATGACTTGGCGGCAGTCGATGTGCAGCTTGATGCCAACTTGTTGGCACGCCTGGATGCCTTGATCAACCAAGACACCGTGTCTGGCGACCGTTACAGTGCGCAATCTAACAGCGAGGTGGACACCGAGGTGTTTGGCTGATTGGTGGGTTGTGAAGAACGGACGAGCGAACTATCGCGACGAAACATCAAAAGCTGTTCCAGTACAGCCGCATGGGGTTTTCCGTCATGATCTGCTCGAAAAATTCTGACGGTATCCATTGATGGGCTTGAGCTATCAGCGTTTCGAAGTTTGCAAATTGTTCATGGTTGGTGCATGGCCAGTCACTGCCCCACAGCAGGGAATGGGGCCCCAACTCCTGCAACAGGAGCGTTGCCAAACGGGCTGAATCCACGTCGCCCAATCGGTAAGCGCCGCTCAACTTGACATGAATGGGTGAAACCCTGGCTCTGGCCTTCAAAGCCTGCAGGGTTGCGTCACTCGATTGGGCCTGCAAGGGCTTGGCCATGTGGTCAATCACCAGGGGCAATTCAGACGGCAATTGCTGGAGCACCTGAGGCAATTTTCCCTGATCCGTGTGCACTTCCAGGTGCCAGCCCATCTCTCGGATGGTCTGCCACAGGGGGTGCGCTTGTGACCACTGTGGAATGTCGTGTGAAATACCCGCCAAATTCAAACGGATGCCACGCACTCCGGCTTCGTTCAGAACTTTGATCGTTTCCACACTTTCATCGGGACTCACCACCGCGATGCCGCGCAACACATCGGGGTTGGACCTGAGCGAATCCATCATCCAGCGGTTGTCGGTTCCCAAAAAACTCGGTTGCACACAAACCCCACGGCCGACGCCCACACTTTGTGCTTGCTGCAGCCATGCCGTCAAAGAAGCACTGTACTGCGGCACATAGCGAGCGCCTTCGATGGCCACACCCGCATTGAACACGTGGAAATGGGTATCGACACCGTTTTTTGACTGCAATAAATTCATGTTGTATATTCTAGTCCTCTAGATGTCTAGCCACAACGCATGTCCACACTTTTGACCGATCACACCCCTGGCCAAAGCCGCTACGGCAAATTGGCGCAGGCTTTGCGTGATCGCATTTTGCAAGGTGAATGGGCACCGGGTGAGGTGATCCCTGCGGAATCGACGTTGGCCCAAAACTATGGCGTGGCACTGGGCACGATCCGGCAAGCTTTGTCCTTGTTGGTCGAAGACGGCGTCTTGCAACGTCGGCACGGCAAAGGCACCTTTGTGACCAAGGGTGTGGATGGCGCGTCGATGATGCGATTTTTCAGGTTTCGTGGTCTGGACGATGGCGCCAGCACCACGCCCCATTCGCACATTCTGAGCAGTCGCTTGCGAGCTGCCAGCGTACGCGAAGCACAAGTTTTCAGCATGTCGCAAGGCGCTCAGGTGCTGCAACTGGAGCGGCTGCGCAGTCTCGATACAGAGCCCTGCCTGCTCGAAACCATCGTTTTGCCATTGCCCCTGTTTGGCGCTTTGGCCGATTCAGACAGCCACGGATGGGACGACTTGTTGTATCCCATGTACCAAGAGCGTTGTGGTGTCGTGATTCAAAAAACACAAGACACGCTGAGCTTTTCTCAGCTCAATGCCACCCAAGCCAAGCGTTTGAAACTGGCGGTTTCACACCCTTGTGTTCTGGTCGAGCGTCAAGCTTTCGATATCGCTGGCCGTTGTGTGGAGCTTCGCACCACACGAGGTGATGCTTTTTCCTTCAAGTACACGGCACAAGTTCAATAAACAACCCCAGGAGATCAGTCATGCCTCATCTTGTTCGTCGCCAAAGATGTCAATGGATCGCGTTGGCGTCACTTGCATTTTGTGCAAGTACGCCTTCAGCCATGGCCCAAGCGGCCTATCCCAGCAAGCCCATCACGCTGGTGGTCACTTATCCACCTGGAGGTGGAGCGGATGCCATGGCCCGGTTGATTGGGCCCAAGATGGGCGAAGCACTCGGCCAATCCATCGTGATCGAGAACAAACCGGGAGCGGGCGGACAAATTGGTGCTGCAGCGGTTGCCAAAGCGACCCCTGATGGTTACACCTTGATGTTGGATGCTTCGTCCTTTTCTGTGAACCCGTCCCTGTATTCCAAACTGCCTTATGACAGCGCCAAGGCCTTTCAACCCGTGGGTGTGGTCGCTTTGTTTCCCAATGTGGTGTTGGTCAACGCCAATTTCACAGCTAAAAATGTGACCGAGCTCATCGCTGCTGCGGGTAAAACCAAGGATGCTGTTTCATACGCCTCATCGGGCAACGGATCGGCGCAGCACTTGGCGGGCGCCTTGTTTGAGTCTGCGGCCAAAGTGGACATGGTGCACGTGCCCTACAAAGGGGGCGGTCCTGCACTCAACGATGTGATCGGTGGGCAAGTGCCGCTGTTCTTCGGAAACCTGGCCTCAACCTTGCAACACGTTCAGTCCGGCAAGCTCAGGGCATTGGCCGTGACGTCTGGCAAACGTTCATCCATCTTGCCCGATGTGCCCACCTTGAGCGAATCGGGTTTAAGAGGGACCGAGATTTACGAGTGGAATGCGGTTTTTGCACCTGCCAACACCCCCGAGCCTGTGATGAAAAAACTGGCTGAAGCCTTTCAGCAAGCGCTGGATTCACCTGAGGTCAAAGCACGCATCGCTCAGCTCGGTGGTGACATTCAAAAAGGCTCACCAGAGCAAGCCAAGCGGTTCATTGAGCAGCAAACCAGTTTGTGGAATCGCGTGATCAAAGAACGCAAAATCGCCATCGAATAAGGCCATGAACTGACGCAGGCTGAGTAGTCTGATCGGCTTGCGCCGATCAGGCGGCGTCTGGCTGCTGTCCAGGCGCTGCTTTTTGGAAGGCTTCCAGCGCCATGCAGGCTTTTTCCACCGCCATGATGTGTGGCCATTGCGTCAGGTCCACATTAAAGCGGCGAGCGCTTTCAACCTGGGGAATCAGGTACACATCGGCTAGGGTAGGGTTGTCGCCAAAGCTGAAGCGGTTACGCTGCGTGTCGGCCGCGATCAGGGCTTCGTAGGCGTCAAAGCCTGCGCTGATCCAAGTGGCGCACCAGGCGTTGATGGCGTCTTCGTTGGCGCCGAATTGTTTGCGCAGTGTTTGCAACACGCGGCGGTTG
>JAKFXJ010000262.1 GCA_021731425.1 Limnohabitans sp.
GGTTGGCCCTTGTGGGTGCGATAGCCAGTTTCTTGGTCACGCTGCCACTGATCTCGGGCTTTCAGCTCGGGTCTTCGGCCATGCAGTTTGTCGAAAAAGCCATGTGGTTCGAGCGCTTCAATGTGCATTACCACCTGGGTGTGGACGGCATCTCGTTGTGGCTGGTGCCGCTGACGGCTTTCATCAACGTGGTGGTGGTCATTGCGGGCTGGGAAGTCATCACCCGCAAAGTCAACCAGTACATGGCCGCCTTCCTGATCCTGTCGGGTCTGATGATTGGCGTGTTCAGTGCGCTCGACGGCATCTTGTTCTACGTCTTCTTTGAAGCGACCCTGATCCCGATGTACCTGATCATTGGTATCTGGGGCGGACCGAACAAGATTTACGCGGCCTTCAAGTTTTTCCTGTACACCTTGCTCGGCTCCTTGTTGATGCTGATCGCGCTGATCTACTTGTACGTGACTTCGGGCGGCAGCTTCGACATCCTGACCTGGCACAAGCTGCCTCTGTCGGGCTCGGTGCAGACCTTATTGTTCTTTGCCTTCTTTGCGGCTTTTGCCGTGAAGGTGCCCATGTGGCCGGTGCACACCTGGTTGCCCGATGTGCACGTCGAAGCCCCCACAGGCGGCTCGGCTGTGCTGGCGGCCATCATGCTCAAGCTGGGCGCTTATGGCTTCCTGCGTTTTTCGATGCCCATTGCCCCTGACGCGGCCCGCGAGTGGGGCATGTTGATCATTGTGTTGTCGCTGGTGGCCGTGATCTATGTGGGCTTGGTCGCCATGGTCCAGCAGGACATGAAGAAGCTGGTGGCTTATTCGTCGGTGGCGCACATGGGTTTTGTGACCTTGGGCTTTTTCATCTTCAACCCGTTGGGCGTGTCCGGCGCCATTGTGCAGATGATTGCCCACGGTTTTGTTTCGGCCGCCATGTTCTTGTGCATCGGCGTTTTGTACGACCGGGTGCACTCGCGTGAGATTGCCAGCTATGGTGGTGTCGTCAACACCATGCCCAAGTTCGCCGCGTTTGCCTTGCTCTTTGCCATGGCCAATGCAGGCTTGCCGGGCACGGCAGGTTTTGTGGGCGAGTGGATGGTGATTTTGGGCGCTGTGAAGGCCAATTTCTGGATCGGCTTGCTGGCCGCTTCGGCCCTGATCTTTGGCGCGGCCTACACCTTGTGGATGTTCAAGCGCGTGTATTTGGGTCCGGTGACCAATGAGGACGTCAAAGGCCTCACCGACATCAACGCCCGTGAATTCCTGATGCTGGCCCTACTGGCCGTGGCCGTGCTCTACATGGGCATTTACCCCAAACCTTTCACCGATGTGATGGATGCTTCGGTGATGGACTTGCTCAAGCACGTGGCCGTGTCCAAGCTGCCTTGAGCGGCCGGGGCCTGAACGTTTCGCCTGAATAGAACAATTGAGAGAACACAGATGATGGACAACTCCAGCTGGATGACGATGTATCCGGAGATCGTGTTGCTGGTCATGGCCTGCGTGGTGACGCTGGCCGACCTCTTCGTGAAAAGCACCAAGCGCACGGCCACCTATGTGCTGACCTTGGTGTCTCTGGGCGGTGTGGCTTTGTTGCACGCGGTGTATGCCGATGCTGGCCAGACCCTGTACGGCTTTGGCCGCATGGTGGTGAGCGACCCGATGGGCCACTGGCTCAAGTGCTTTGCCACCATCGCCGTGATGGTGACCCTCGTCTATTCACGCCCCTATGCCGCTGACCGCGACATGTTGCGTGGCGGTGAGATTTTCAGCCTCAGCTTGTTTGCCTTGCTCGGCATGAGCATGATGATCTCGGGCCAGAACTTCATCGTGATCTATTTGGGCCTGGAGCTGTTGACCCTGTCAAGCTACGCGCTCGTGGCCCTGCGCCGCGACCACACCCAAGCCAGTGAAGCGGCCATGAAGTACTTTGTGCTGGGCGCCATGGCGTCGGGCTTCTTGCTCTACGGCATGTCCATGATGTACGGCGCCACAGGCAGCCTGGAGTTGTCGGCCGTCCTCAAAGCCATTGCTTCTGGTCAGGTCAACCACCAGGTGCTGGTGTTCGGTTTGGTCTTCATCGTGGCCGGTCTGGCCTTCAAGATCGGCGCTGTGCCATTCCACATGTGGATTCCCGACGTCTACCAAGGCGCCCCCACGGCGGCGACCTTGATGATCGGTGGCGCCCCCAAGTTGGCCGCTTTTGCCATCCTGGTGCGTTTGCTGGTCGAGGGGCTGTTGCCCCTGGCCTTTGACTGGCAGCAAATGCTGGCCTTGTTGGCGATTGGCTCCTTGCTGATTGGTAACCTGGCGGCGATTGCGCAGACCAACCTCAAGCGCATGCTGGCTTACTCGACCATCTCCCAAATGGGCTTTGTGCTGCTGGGTTTTGTGGCGGGCGTGATCAATGGCGAGACCACTTTGGCCGCCAACGCCTACAGCTCGGCCATGTTCTACATGGTGTCGTATGTGTTGACCACCTTGGCCGCTTTCGGCGTGATCATGTTGCTGGCCCGCCAGGGCTTTGAGAGCGAAGAGATCACCGATTTGGCCGGTCTGAACCAGCGCAGCCCCTTGTACGCGGGTGTGATGGCCATTTGCCTGTTCTCCATGGCCGGTATTCCGCCCATGGTGGGCTTCTATGCCAAGCTGTCGGTGCTGCAGTCTTTGGTGGCCTCGGGTCAGGGCTTCTACCTGGGCTTGGCGATTTTTGCGGTCATCATGTCGCTGATCGGCGCCTTCTATTACCTGCGTGTGGTCAAGGTCATGTACTTTGACGAGCCGGTCACCGCCACCACCGTGTCGGCTTCGCTGGATGTGCGCTTGGTCTTGTCCACCAACGGCTTGCTGGTTTTGTTGCTGGGTATTTTCCCTGGCGCACTCATGGCTTTGTGCGCCGACTCGATTGTCAGTATGCTCGCGGCCTGATCGTTTGAACACCGCACCATGAGCACCTCCACCCAAATCGGTTTGTTGATCTTGCTGGCCTTCTTGGCCGCCAACATGCCGTTTTTCAACCAGCGCATCATGCTGCTGGGCCCCCAGCGTGTGTCCAAGCCCTTGTTTTGGCGCTTGATGGAGCTGGTGGTCTTGTACTTTGTGGTGTGCGGTGTGGGCCTGGCTTTGGAAAACCATGGCGGTCAGGTGGCCCCACAGGGCTGGGAGTTTTATGCGGTCACGGGCACCATGTTCGTCACGCTGGCCTTTCCGGGTTTTGTTTACCGCTACCTGATGCACCGCAAACACTGAGCGCAGTGCCGCACTCATACTGGTTTGCATGTCTGACGATCACCTGATCGAACACCGGGTCCACCAAGAAGAGCTCCTGCGCGGGCGATTCCTGCACGCTTTTCGCGACACCGTGCGCTTGCCCAACCAAAACCTGGCGACCCGCGAATACGTGGTGCACCCCGGAGCGGTGATGGTCATCCCCATGCTCGACACACCCGACGGTTTGCGCTTGGTGATGGAGCGGCAGTTCCGTTACCCCGTGGGGCAGGTGATGACCGAGTTTCCGGCTGGCAAGCTCGACCCGGGCGAAGACCCGTGGCTCTGCGCCCAACGCGAGCTGCTGGAAGAAACCGGCTACACCGCCCGCCAGTGGGCACGCGCGGGGGTGCTGCACCCGGTGATTGCGTATTCGACCGAGGTGATTGAGATTTGGTTTGCCAAAGACCTGTTACTGGGCGAGCGTCAGCTGGACACCGATGAGTTTTTGGATGTGTTCACCGCCAGCCCAGCCGAGTTGATGGCCGCTTGCCAGCAAGGGCTGTTGACCGATGCCAAAACCCTGACGGGACTGCTTTGGTTGCAAAATGTGCAATCGGGCCAGTGGCCCCTGCACTGGCAAACCCTCTCCGCACCCGCCCCATGAAAGTCTTGGACCTGCAATGTGCCCTGGGCCACAGCTTCGAAGGCTGGTTTGGCTCCCAGTCCGACTACGACACCCAGCGCGAGCGGGGCATGGTCACCTGCCCGGTGTGCAATGACAGCGACATCACCAAAAAGCTCTCGGCCCCGCGCCTGAATTTGGGCCACGGCCTTGCCCCAGACCCGACTCCGGCTCAGGGCGCTCCAGCCACAGGTGCTGGTGCTGGCGGCCTTGGTGGTACACCTTCCGCTCGTGCAGTGGAGGTGCCCCCTTCGGCACCCAACTTGCCCGATGTGGCGCCCGAAACTTTGCAGCAGCTGCAAGCGGCCATGGTGAAAATGGTGCGCCACGTCATGGCCAACACCGAAGATGTGGGCACACAATTCGCCGAAGAGGCCCGCAAAATCCACTACGGTGAGCGCGAAGAGCGCAACATCCGGGGCCAGGCCACACGCGAAGAAACCGAGGCCTTGATCGACGAAGGCATCGATGTCATGCCTTTGCCTGTGCCCGAAAACCTCAAAGGTCCGCTGCAGTAAGCGCTGTGGCCTTTGGCCGCAATCGGGCACCCACAGGCCACCACCATGAAACACGCCCTGCACATCGACGACGCCGAAGTCGAGCTCAGCGCCATACGGGCGCAAGGCCCGGGCGGGCAAAACGTCAACAAGGTCTCCAGCGCCATCCAGTTGCGCTTTGATGTGGCGGGCTCCGCCTTGCCCGACGACGTGAAGCAGCGCTGGCTGCAGTCGGGCGACAGCCGCCTAACCTTAGAGGGTGTCTTCATTCTGAAAGCCCAAAAACACCGCACACAAGAGGCCAACCGGGTGGACGCTTGGGCCAGGCTTTATGAAACCTTGGACCTGTACGCCAAGCCCCCCAAACCCCGCAAGGCCACCAAGCCCACTTATGGCTCGGTGCAAAGGCGGCTTCAGGGCAAGGCGATGCAATCCAAGATCAAAAGCGGTCGCCGCAAAGACGCCGGGGATTAGCGCAGGTGGGCTGCGGCGGCCTGGAGGACTTGCTGCTGGGCATCAGGTGCATCGGCCTCCAGGCCGCCACCACGAGCCGCCGGAGGCTCAGGATGGTTGTAACCCTTCAATCACAGGCGCAATGCCAGCCAGCAGTGCGTGCATAAGTGGGACCGCCGAGATGGCTTCATTCAAATAGGCGGCCTTGAGGGCATCGTCTTCGGGATAGTCGTGTGCAAACCGATTGCGAATGACACGCAGCGCTTGCCAATCATCGAGTTTGGGCAAATAGCCCAATTTTTCGAGGCGATGGAGCTTGTCGAGCATGGGGCGGTCTTCGTAGGGCTCTTGCAAGTGTTCGAGCAAAGCCGGAAAAAGTCTCGCTCCCAATGTGTCTTGCAATTTGGTGAATCGAAGAACGAACTGGTCCCAATCCTGAACGGCTTCATCGCTGAGCTGCGTCAGTGCGTTGGCCGTCAACGGCAGAGTGGGGGCGATGGCTGAGATGGCGTGGGCCATGTGATGAGCGTGGCGCTGGCATTGTTGCCAGGCATCCAGCAGACGGACTTGCGTGGTGTCGCTCACAGCACAATGCCTTGTTCTTGCGCCACCTGAAAAATCGGTGGATAGCAACGGCGTCCTGGATAGTCGATCAGTACGTCCACTTTTTGTTCACCCAAACAGGTATAGATTTGGCTTAAAAATCGGGTGTGCGCTTTCGCGATATCTGCAGGATCGGTCAAGTGCGACTCGATCAGCAGGTCTATATCGCCGCCTTTGCGATGTTCGTCTGCGCGAGAACCGAATAAGCGCAGACGAGTGCCGTAGCCAAAACACGCCAGCGCAGCGTGTTTTAAGCTTTCTTTCTCATGTTCAGACAGTCGCATGGTTCAGCCTTTGAAACGCATGGGGAAATCCTAGCATCAATCCTCGCGAAAAGCGCTTTTTTAAGCCGTCAGCGCGTGAATGGCTGTTTGATTGACCTGTTGTACCGCGTCGGCCGCCTGGGCATTGACCACCCGCCGCCCCGGCATGCTGCGCAGCCATGTGATTTGCCGCTTGGCCAGTTGGCGCGTGGCAAAGATGCCGCGCTCCAGGATGTCGGCTTCGCGCCAACCTGCATCCAGTCCTTCCCAAGCCTGGCGGTAACCCACGCAGCGCATGGACGGCAGGTCGGGGTGCAGGTCGCCGCGTGCACGCAGGTCTTTGACTTCGTCCATGAAACCTGCCGCCATCATCTGCTCAAATCGCAAGGCGATGCGTTGGTGCAGCCAGGCGCGGTCTTGGGGTTCGAGGGAAATCAGGCGTCCGGCTCCCGTCGAATCGGGATGGCCCGCTGTTTTTCGGGCAGTATTTTTCTGGTGGAAAAACGACAGCGGC
>JAKFXJ010000398.1 GCA_021731425.1 Limnohabitans sp.
TTCTTTCAGATCGTTTTTGTGACAAGATCCTGATCAAATACCCTTCTCTGTTCAGAGTAAAATAGCAGGTTGTCGAGGCCAACGGCCTTTAGCGAAACTGACACCAGTCATTGGTGGCACCCGCTCAACCAGTCAAGCGAGATAAAGTTCCATGGCGATCGTTCTGAACAAACCCCTCCCCGAATTTGAAGCCAACGCCACCAGCGGTCTGAAAGTTTCGAACATCTCCCATGTTGGCCAAACTGTTGTTTTGTTTTTTTACCCCAAAGACAACACCCCCGGCTGCACCACCGAAGCTATGCAGTTTCGCGACAAATACAAGGATTTCGTGAAAGCGGGTGCCTTGGTCTTGGGTGTCTCACGTGACAACATGAAATCGCACGACGACTTTAAAGCCAAGCTGGAGTTGCCCTTCGAGTTGATCGCCGACACTGAAGAAAAAATGTGCCACATGTTTGGTGTGGTCAAAAACAAGATCATGTACGGCAAAAAGGTCAAGGGCATTGAGCGCAGCACCTTCCTGATCGGTCCTGACGGCACCCTCAAGCAAGAATGGCGCGGCCTGAAAGTGCCGGGCCATGTCGAAGAAGTTCTTCAGGCCGTTAAAGACCTGAAAAAAGCCACTGCCGTGGCTTGATTTGCCCTGTCTGTGGTGTCACAGGGCTCGTGCATAATGAATTCATGACGTTGCAACGCAGCCCTGCCACTCACTCCCCTTCAAGCCGCCCGGGTCTCCTGGCGGCTTTTTGTTTTTTCGAGTCCGAATTTTTCAATCCTCAAGAGGCCTTCGCTCATGCCATTGCCACCCGCTCCCACCCATCGCGCCAGCCGCCTGACCCACAAAGCATTTGAAAGCACCGAGGAACAAAGCGATGCACCCGCCATGGTGCAAATTGAAACCAAACAGAGTTTAACGAGCGAGACACCCGAAGCCCCTATAGCCAAGCGCCCTACCCGTGTACGTAAAAATGAAGCCCAGCCCATGAGCCCAGAGGCCAGACAAATGACTGCGGGCAAACGTCAGCCCGAGTCCAACCCATTATCGGCCGGGACCGCCCTTGAGATCAGCAAACCCGCTCCAGCCCGAACCAAGCGGCGCAGCGGCCCGAGCAAGCTCTTTGTGCTCGATACCAATGTGCTGATGCACGACCCCATGAGTCTCTTCCGCTTTGAAGAGCACGATGTTTTCTTGCCCATGATCGTGCTGGAAGAGCTCGATGGCCACAAAAAAGGCATGACCGAAGTCGCCCGCAATGCACGCCAGGCCAGCCGCTCGCTGGACACCTTGGCCTCGGCGCAAGGTGCAGACCTGGGCAAAGGCTCACCCTTGAGCGCCACGGGCCACACCGATGCGATGGGGCAATTGTTTTTCCAAACCCAAGCACTCGACCTGAGCCTGCCTTTGGCATTGCCTCAGGGGAAAGCAGACAACCAGATCCTGGGCGTGGTCAAAGCGCTGGGGCTGATGCATGCGCCTCGAGATGTGGTGTTGGTCTCCAAAGACATCAACATGCGCGTCAAAGCCCGTGCACTCGGGCTGCAGGCCGAGGACTACCAAAACGACAAAACTCTAGAAGATGGCGACTTGCTTTACCCGGGCTCCATGGCCTTGCCCCAGGATTTTTGGACCAAAAATGGCAAGACCGTGGAAAGCTGGCAGCAAGGCGCTCACACCTTCTATCGAATTTCTGGCCCGATCGTGCCCAGTTTGTTCATGAACCAGTTTGTCTATTTTGAGGCCCCCGGAGAGCCAAGCCTGTATGCCCGTGTGACCGAGATTCGAGGCAAAACAGCCGTGATGCGGACCCTGAAAGATTTCAACCACCAGAAAAACGCGGTTTGGGGCGTCACCACCCGTAACCGCGAGCAGAATTTCGCGATGAATTTGCTGACCGATCCGGACATCGACTTCGTCACCTTGGCGGGCACTGCAGGCACCGGCAAGACCCTGATGGCCCTGGCGGCGGGCTTGACCCAAGTGCTGGACGACCGCCGCTACACCGAGATCATCATGACCCGCGCCACCGTGAGCGTGGGCGAAGACATCGGCTTTTTACCTGGCACAGAAGAAGAAAAAATGGGCCCTTGGATGGGCGCATTGGACGATAACCTGGAATTTTTAGCCAAGGGCGATGGCGGCAATGCCGGTGAATGGGGCCGTGCCGCAACCAACGAGTTGATCAAGAGCCGCATCAAGATCAAGAGCATGAACTTCATGCGCGGGCGAACCTTCATGAACAAGTACGTGATCATCGACGAGGCCCAAAACTTGACGCCCAAACAGATGAAAACCCTGATCACCCGCGCTGGCCCAGGCACCAAGATCATCTGCATGGGCAACCTCGCCCAGATCGACACGCCTTACTTGACCGAAGGCTCGTCGGGCTTGACCTATGCGGTAGACCGCTTCAAGGGCTGGCAGCATGGTGGCCACATCACGCTGGCGCGTGGAGAGCGTTCGCGCTTGGCAGACTTTGCCAGCGAAGCGCTTTAAGCGCCCAAACCACCCTACCCTCAGCCCTCAGTAATCGTCGCTGAGGCCTGAGGCCAGGCTTTCAAAACGGGTCAGGTTCTTCAAGAAAGTGAGCCGGACCGTGCCTGTCGGGCCGTTACGTTGCTTTCCGATGATGATTTCCGCCACACCGGGATCTTTGGAATCCTTGTTGTAGTAATCGTCACGGTAAATGAACATGATGATGTCCGCATCCTGCTCGATGGCGCCAGACTCTCGCAAGTCGCTCATCATGGGGCGTTTGTCGGTGCGCTGCTCCACGCTTCGGTTCAGCTGTGACAAGGCAATGACAGGGCACTGCAGCTCTTTGGCCAGCATTTTCAGGCCCCGTGAAATCTCGCCCAACTCGGTGGCGCGGTTGTCGCCACCCGAGCCGCCCGAGCCACTCATCAGCTGCAAATAGTCCACCACAATCAAGCCGAGCTTGCCGCACTGCCGGGCCAAGCGACGGGCGTTCGCCCGCAACTCCGAGGGCGTGAGGCCCGGCGTTTCGTCGATGTGCAAAGACACCGTGCGCAGCTTCTCAATCGCCTCGGTCAGGCGAGGCCACTCGTCGTCACTGAGCTTGCCTGTGCGCAAATGGCCCTGGTCGATGCGGCCGATCGAGCCCACCACACGCACCGCCAATTGCGAAGCCCCCATTTCCATGGAGAACACCGCCACCGGCAAACCTTCGTTCAAGGCCACATGCTCGGCGATGTTGATGGCAAAAGCCGTTTTGCCCATCGAAGGACGTGCCGCAAGCACCACCATGTCACCCGGCTGCAGGCCAGAGGTCATGCGGTCGAGGTCGTAAAAACCGGTGGGCACACCCGTGATGTCATTGGGGTTGTCTGCCATCTCCTGCACGCGGTCGAGCAACTCCACCACCAGGGTGTCCATCGACTGAAAACCCTGCTTCATGCGCGAGCCTTCTTCACCAATGTTGAAGATCTTTTGCTCTGCCTCGTCCAAGATACGGTCAATCGCCTTGCCTTGCGGGTTGAAGGCATTGGTTGCGATTTCGTCGCTGGCGGACACCAGTTTGCGCAGGATCGAGCGCTCGCGCACGATCTCGGCATAGCGGCGAATGTTGCTGGCGCTGGGCACGTACTGCGCCAAGGAGTTCAGGTAACCCAAGCCGCCCATTTCCTCAGCCTTGCCTTGGTTCTGCAACTGCTCGTTCACGGTGATGACGTCGGCTGGCTTGGAAGCGTTGATCAGCGCCCCGATGGCCGCATAAATCAGCTTGTGTTCGTGGCGGTAAAAGTCGTTGTCGACCAGCAAATCCCCCACACGATCCCAAGCACCGTTGTCCAGCAACAGGCCGCCAAGAACACTGGACTCGGCTTCAATCGAATGGGGCGGCACACGCAGCTTGGCCACTTGGCTGTCACCAGACAGTTCGGATGGGAAGGCGTTCAAGGAAGGGGCAAAAACGGCGGACATGGGTGTAAAACCTCAAAAGGCCATGGTAGTCGGAAAAACGCGGCAAGCTCGGGATAAGGCTGTGGATAAGCTCTGTGCATCCGGTGTGCAGATCTGTAAAACACAGATGACGTAAGCCCCAATGAAAAAAGCCGCCAAGCTCAAGGCCCGGCGGCTTTTCAGAACGCAGCGCGGATCAGGCTGTTTCGCCGTAAACCGTCACGGTCACGTCCACCACCACATCGGTGTGCAAGGCCACCGACACGGTGGAATCGCTCACCACTTTGATGGGGCCATGGGGCATACGGATCTGGGATTTGACCAGCTTGTAGCCTTGTTTGTTGAGCTCTTCGCAGATGTCATGGTTGGTGACGGAACCGAACAAACGGCCATCCACACCCGCTTTTTGCGACAACTTGATCACCAAGCCAGCGAGCTTTTCGCCTTGGGCTTGAGCGTCGGCCAATTTGGCAGCAGCGGCCTTTTCCAGTTCAACACGGCGAGCTTCAAACTCGGCCTTGTTGGCTTCGGTCGCACGGCGTGCGCGGCCTTGGGGGATCAGGAAGTTGCGAGCGTAGCCGTCTTTGACTTTGACGATATCGCCCAGATTACCCAGGTTCACAACCTTTTCGAGCAGAATGATTTGCATGGTTGTACTCCTTAGACTTTATGCTGGTCGGTGTAGGGCAACAGAGCCAAGATGCGTGCACGCTTGATGGCTGTGTTGAGCTGACGCTGGAAAATGGCGCGGGTGCCAGTCAGACGTGCAGGAATGATCTTGCCGTTTTCGGCAATGAAGTCGCGCAGGGTGTCGACATCTTTGTAGTCGATTTCTTCGACGCCCGTGACTGTGAAGCGGCAGAAACGCTTGCGCTTGAACAGCAGTGACTGGGTATTGCGCTTAGGGCGCTTGTCTTTGTTGAATTTTTTGAACGTGGCCATGGGGCCTCCTGAAGTTAATCTTGCTGAAACTCTTGAATGTGCAACACGACACTTTTGCCTTGTCGAGGTGTGGCCAAAAAGCCTTGGAACTTCCAAACACTGCCAACCGCTTGCTGACCCAGTCTTTCGGCCTGTGACCCAATGGCCAAGGCACGAAGCTTTAACTGGACTTTGCGCATTTGCCCTGCCTCTTGAACTTCAGAAGCATGCTCCAGAATCAAATCAAGAGCAGGCAAACCAGCGGGGGTGTATCGCAAAGCGCTTTGCTCGGCAATACAGGCTGTCAATTCGGTACGGTTCACTCCTCAACAAGCACGTGTCAAGCGGCGAATTCGGCTTGTTGGGACTTGCGGGCTTCTTCGCGCTCGACAGTCTTCATCATGGATGAAGGACCTGTTTCGGCTTTTTTCTTCAGCACCGTCAGGTGACGCAGCACGGCGTCATTGAACTTGAAGGCGTGCTCGAGTTCAGCCATGACCGCTTGGTCGGCTTCGATGTTCACACACAGGTAGTGGGCTTTGCCCAGCTTGTTGATCTGGTACGCCAATTGACGGCGGCCCCAGTCTTCCACACGGTGGATGCTGCCACCGCCGGCAGTGATCATGCCTTTGTAGCGCTCCAGCATGGCAGGCACTTGTTCAGACTGATCGGGGTGGATCAGCAAAATGATTTCGTAATGACGCATTGAGACTCCTTGAGGTTAACCCAAATGGTTGGAATAGCTGCCCCCAGCGTCTGTCGGGGTGCAGCAAGGCTTAGCCTCAGATTATAGCCTGAAGATCACAGTCCAGGATAGCTGTTGGCTGGAGCTGACGATGAGGCCTGTGAACGCTGGATTTGGCTGATCAGGCGCTGCGGAATCAGCCAAGTGGCAAGCACCATGGCTGCAAAACCCACAGGAACGCCAAACACACCTGCAGACAAGGGCTGAATACCCCACCACAAGCCGCCATACGGGTCCAATTCCCAAAAATTTCGGAAGCTAGGAGCATTGACCACCATGTAATAAATGGTCACACCCAAACCGGACAGCATGCCCAGCACCACCGCAGGGCGATGTACCCGAGGCCAGGCCATGCCCAGCACCATGCCCGGAAAGAAGGCCGAGGCGGCCAGCGAAAACGAAGCCGATACCAGGGCCAGGATTTCAGCAGGCTTGAAGGCAGCCACTACAGCCGCCAGCATGGCCACGGCCAACAAAGCGAACTTGGACAAGATCACCCGCCCCTCCGAGGACTTGGGGCCTTTGACACCGTTGGGACGCATGTCGCGCACCAAAGCGTTGCTGATGGTCAACAGCAAGCCATCGGCGGTCGACAAAGCTGCGGCCAGCCCGCCTGCCGCGACCAAGCC
>JAKFXJ010000395.1 GCA_021731425.1 Limnohabitans sp.
GTGTGGCACTGGGCAGCGCACAAAGCGTTTACGCCAAAGCCATTCCCGGCTTCAAGCCCGACATGACGGTGTTGGGCAAAGTGATTGGCGGCGGCATGCCTTTGGCGGCCTTTGGTGGCCCGCGCGAGATCATGTCCAAATTAGCGCCCACTGGCCCGGTTTACCAAGCCGGTACCTTGAGCGGCAACCCGGTGGCCACGGCGTGTGGCCTCACAACGCTGCGCGAGATCGCCAAGCCCGGCTTTTTTGACGCCTTGGGTGCCCGCACCCAAAGCCTGGTCGATGGCCTGACGGGCGCTGCCGCTGCGGCGGGTGTGCCTTTTGTGGGCGATTGCCAAGGCGGCATGTTCGGCTTTTTCTTGCTGCCCGAGCTGCCCCAGAACTACGCCAAAGTGATGACCAGCGACAGCCCCAAGTTCAACAAGCTGTTCCACGGTTTGCTGGACGGCGGTGTGTACATCGCCCCCGCCTTGTACGAAGCCGGTTTTGTGAGTGCTGCCCACACCGACGCCGACATCGCCGAGACGGTGCGTGTGGCGGCTGACGTGTTCAAGTCGCTCTGAGCCACTCTATGAAGCGTTTGGCTTGCCTGCTTTGCGTCAGCTCGGCGGCGCTGACGGCCCACGCCGAGTTCGACGCCAGCCGCCTCTGGGTGAATGCCGGGTTTTACTCGGCGCACTTTGACAGCAACAAAGGCCTGCGCAATGCCAACCCGGGCATCGGTTTCGAATACCGCATCGACGACACCTGGTCGGCCACAGCCGGGCGTTTTCGCAACAGCAACAACGCCAACTCGAACTATGTGGGGGCCTACTACCAACCTTGGACTTGGGATGGCGTGAAGCTGGGTGTGGTGGCCGGGGCTTTCAACGGCTACCCCAATGCTTTCGAGGGCGGCTGGTTTCCGGCCCTCATTCCCACCGCCAGCTTGGAAGGCCAGCACTGGGGCCTGAATGTGGCGCTGGTGCCGCCCCTCAAAGACCGGCTGTATGGCGCCGTCAGTTTCCAGCTGAAGTACCGCTTTCGTTGACACCGTCTTGTCCTGCACACGACTTGTGCAGGGATTCCATGGGTGCACAAGGCCGCTGCGCTCACCAATAATGGCCATTGACCGAAGCCCCATGGAGACCGCCCCGATGAACCCCTCACGCCGCCAACTGAGCACCTTGCTGGGCGCCAGCCTTTTGAGTTTGGGCGCTGCCCCTTTGGCCTGGGCGCAAACAGCGGCCACGGCTGTGCCACTCAAACTGATCGTGCCTTTCACGCCCGGCACCGGCATTGACCTGATCGCCCGCACCCTGGGCCCCAAACTCTCACAGCGCCTGAACCGCCCGGTGGTGGTGGAAAACCGTGTGGGGGCCTCCGGCAACATTGGCACCGAAGCCGTGGTCCGCGCTGCGCCCGATGGCGCCACCTTGCTCGTCAGTGTCAACACCCTGGTCATGAACCGGGCGCTCTACCCGGGCCTGAGTTTCGACGCGGTGAAAGACCTGAGTGCCGTCTCGCAAACCAGCTGGGGCCAACTGCTGCTGGTGACCCACCCCAAAACCGGCTACAAAACCGCAGGCGAATTGGTGCAAGCCGCACGGCAGCAGCCGGGTCGCTTCAATTACGCGTCGCCCGGTGTGGGCACACCACACCATCTGTCGATGGAGTTGTTCAAAAACACGGCCCGGGTGTTTTTGACCCACATCCCCTACCGCGGCACGGGCCCGGCCGTGACCGATTTGCTGGGCGGTCAGGTGGACGCGATGTTCTTGCCCATCCATGTGGCCTTGCCGCACATCCGCTCCGGTCGGCTGGTGGCACTGGGCATTGGCAGTGACAAGCGCCACGCCCTGCTGCCCGACCTGCCGACCCTGGCCGAAGCCAAAGCGGGCAATGTGAACGTGGACATGTGGTACGGCATCTTTGCCCCCAAAGGCACTCCGGCCGACATCGTGAACCTGTACAACCGCGAGATCAACCAACTGCTCAGTGGTGAAGATGTGCAAAAGGCATTTGTGTCACAAGGCATGGACCCCAGCGGCAGCACCCCGCAGGCCTTTGGGCAATTGGTCGAGCGTGATGCCGAGCGCTGGGCACGCCTGATCAAGGACCAGGGCATCAAGGCCGACTGATGTGAAAGGGCTCAGGGCGCGGGGCCTGGATTGGTGTGGGGGTTGGCGTCTGTGGGCAACACCAGGCATCGCGTCAGCCCGAAACGCTTAAAGTCACGGTCGAACGTGACCATGCGCAGGCCTGCGCTTTGGGCTGTGGCCGCCAGGCACATGTCGGTCCACAAACGAATGGGCTGAGGCTCTCCGCGACGCCCCAAAATTTGCTCTATCGCGTCATCCAAGCTGGGAGGATCGGCCAACAAACCCACTGCGGGCGTGTTCAACCATTGGCGGTACATGGCCATGGCCTGGGTCAAAGTCAAGACATTGGGACCCATCGCCCGGGGCTGTGACAGCACACGCACCAAACCCATCATGGTGGTTCGACAAAACCACAAAGGTGTTTCGGTTTCGCATGCCGATTGCCAATAGCGCATGGCTGGATCGTGAAACGGGTGCGCGGCGCTGCACAAGCCCACCCACACATTGACATCGAGCAAATCGCCCGAAATCAAGCGCCAGTTGGCTGCGGGCTCAGCCACGCCCCAATAGCTGGATGGTTCGCTCATCGTCTTCCTCGTTGATCAACGCATAGAGATCGGCATTGGTCATGTGGCTCACCGGCAGAGCCATAGGGCCTTGGCTTGGAATCACCAGGGGGCGAGCCAAAAACCGCTTTTGCGGGTCCACCACCTCGCGGGCGGTCAAGCCGCGTTCCACCAGCTCAATGACCAAATCGCGCAGGGTCCGGCCCTCTTGAGCAGCCCGGGTTTTGAGATGCTTGAACAGCGCGTCGGGAAAATCAAGTGAAGTTCGCATGTCTGCATTTTTGCATGAATGCATAAAAATGCGCAAGCCATCTTGATGTGCACCACGGTGTTGCCCCGTTCGCCCCATCAAACCAGCGATAATTCGCCCCTGCATTCACGTCCAGACCGGGCGCTTGCCCATCCCTCAGGACCCCCATGAAAAAAAACTTCCCCCTGCAAGCCGAAGGCAAGCACCCCGACCGTGTGCTCGAAGCCGTCAAACACGAGATCCGCAAATACTTCAAGCGTGAGCGTAACCGTGACGTGCCCAAAGGCGTGGACTTTTGGGACTTTGACTGCAAGGTGGGCCTGACCGCCGACAGCGCCGAAGTGGTGCGGGTGAGCGCCGTGATCGAAGCCGTGGACGCTGCGGCCAAAACGGGCGCTACTTCTGTGTATGTGGAAATTTTGAGCAAGCACGGCGTGCGCGTGATCAAGGCCCAAAACCCAGATGATCAAGACCATCCGGTTGAAGACAACGGGCATTGAGGCAAACAAATCTGCCCGCTTGGCAAGCGGTTTTACCTGACACTGAAAGTCCTGAAGCCAGTCCAACCAACGCCCATGGCGCATTGGTCTATGGACTGCACACAACGGCAAACACGTGAGAAGCTGCTGAGAACAGCTTGCGCCATCACATCAATTGCGCGTGAATAGCCGCTCAATCACCCCTCGCATCCACTGCTGATCCGAGTCCTGCTCGGTGCTGCTGTGCCAGACGAGGTTGACCTCGTAAACAGGTGCGTCTTCGATGGTCCACATCTGCAGCTGCACGCGCTGGCTCAGTTCGCGGGCGTACATCTCGGGCACGATGCACAGCAAATCGGTGTTTTGCGCCAGCTCGGCGATCGCGCCAAAGTAGCGGGGACGCACCAAAATGCGGTCTTGCAACTTCATGCCCGCCAGCATTTTTTCGACGCTCCCATGAAAGGTAGCCGTGGGCGAGACCACCACAAAATGGGCTTGGGCCAATTGTGCGGGGCTCAAGGTGCGACCACGCCCGCGGGGTGTGGGTGACCAGTCTTTGGAAGAGATGGCCATGTAGCGTTCTTTGAACAGCAACTGGCTGCGTATGCCCCGGTGTTGTGGCCTGAGGATGCCGATGGCCATGTCGATGTCACGCGACTCCAGCGCCGCAGCCACTTGGGACGCATCCACCGACACGTTAGACAAACTCGCTTGCGGCGATTCACCGCGCAGCGCTGCGGTCAGTCGGGGCAAGAACAAAATTTCGCCCAAGTCGGACAAAGACAAACGCCAATGACGGTGGCTGCTTTGGGCGCTGAAGGGCTGGTGGTTGAGCACCAGGCTTTCCATGGCCAGCAACTGTGACTGCATAGCGGGTGCCAGTTGCTCGCACAGCCGCGTGGTCTGCAAACCAGCGGGTGAACGCACAAACAACTCATCGCCAAAAAATTCGCGCAAACGGGCCAAGGCGTTGCTGGTGGCGGGCTGCGACAAGGCCAGCGCTTTGCCCGCCGCTGTCACCGAGCGGGTTCGGTGGATGGCCACCAGCACCCGCAAGAGGTTCAGATCAAGTTGCCGAAAATTCATGCTCGCCCCATGGCTAAAACAAATAAGGGTTGCTACCAATTATTCACAACATCAATGTACACCATTGGAAGAATCCATTTGCACAGCCCCTGCAGCTGTCCTACATTGAAATCCAGTAATGGGTCACTGAGGGGTTCAAACCCCGTGAAAGGTTGCGGGCATGGCTGAACGCTCATTTGTGCAAGAGGTGCAAAAGCTGCGCTTGGGCGATGGCGACGAATTCCATGGCGAAGGCATACTGGCCGTGACCAAAGCTTTGCTGCAGTCGGGTGTGTCGTATGTGGCAGGCTACCAAGGGGCACCCATCTCGCACCTGATGGATGTGCTGACCGACGCGAACGACATCCTGCAAGATCTGGGGGTGCATTTTGAGCACAGCGCCTCGGAAGCCACGGCCGCCGCCACCTTGGCTGCCTCGGTCAACTACCCGCTGCGCGGCGCGGTCACCTTCAAATCCACCGTGGGCACCAATGTGGCGTCGGACGCGCTGGCCAATTTGGCTTCAGGAGGCGTCACCGGCGGAGCCATGCTGATCGTGGGCGAGGACTACGGTGAAGGCTCGAGCATCATGCAAGAGCGCTCGCACGCTTTCGCCATGAAATCGCAAGTCTGGCTGATCGACCCACGCCCCAACTTGCCCAGCATCGTGCACGCGGTGGAAAAAGGCTTCGAGTTGTCCGAGGCCAGCAACACGCCGGTGATGCTGGAGTTGCGCATCCGCGCCTGCCATGTGCATGGCCGCTTTCCCACCCGTGACAACGTGCGGCCGCAGTTCACACTCAAAGACGCCATCGAGAACCCCAAACGCGATGTCAACCGCATCGTGTTGCCGCCTGCCAGCTACTTGCATGAGCAGGAAAAAACCCACAAACGCTGGCCCGCTGCGGTCCAATTCATCCAGGAACACCAGCTCAACGAATTTTTTTCTGAAGACGCGCGAGACTTTGGCATCGTGATGCAAGGTGGTCTGTACAACGGCGTCGTGCGTGCGCTTCAGTTGCTGGGCCTGGCCGATGACTTCGGCAAGAGTGAGATCCCACTGTATGTGCTCAACATCACCTACCCACTGGTGGACGAGGAGTTCAAGCGCTTTTGCGCGGACAAGCGCGGCTTGCTGGTGGTCGAAGAGGGTCAGCCCGATTTCATTGAGCAAAACATCCACAGCATTCTGCACAAGGGGGGTCTGAACACCGAGGTGCACGGCAAGGATGTGTTGCCCATGGGCGGCGAATACACCGGGGCTGTGCTGCTGCAAGGCGTGCGTGCTTTCATCGAACGCTATGCGCCGCAACTGTTGACTGCGCCGGTGTCTGCGGCCAAGCCCGGCAACAGCCTGGCCGTTCGCGAAGCGGTAGCCCAGGTACACCCGCGCCCGCCATCGTTTTGTACCGGTTGTCCGGAGCGGCCCATCTTCACGGCCATCAAGATGATCGAAAAAGAGCTGGGCCAGCACCATGTCAGCTGCGACATCGGCTGCCATTTGTTCTCGATCTTGCCGCCCTTCAACATCGGCGCCACCACCATGGGCTACGGCTTGGGCTGGGCAGGTGCGTCGGCCTTCAACACCAGCGAGACGAGCAAGCGCACCGTCTCGATCATGGGCGACGGGGGCTTTTGGCACAACGGCCTGACCAGCGGCGTGGGCAACGCGGTGTTCAACCAATCCGACAACTTGCTGCTGG
>JAKFXJ010000110.1 GCA_021731425.1 Limnohabitans sp.
TGCAAGGACAGCGCGATGCCACTGCCCTGCGTTGCATCTTGGCTGCCCGCCCCATAGCGACGCGCGTTTTCCAGCAGGTTGCGCACCAATCGCCGCAGCAGTTTGGGCACACCGGGCACGTCGAGTTGGGCCAGACCTTCGGGCACGTCAAACCTCGCCCCTACCCGCGCACATTCTTCGGCGCACAGACCCACCAAGTCCACCGCCTCCACGGTCCCGATGTCGGCCTCTTGGGCGTCCAGGCGGCTGGCCAGCAAGATCTCGTCGATCAGCTGGTCCAGCTCGGCCATGTTGCGCAAGATTTCAGCGCGGCTTCGGGCCAAAGCGTCCGCATCCACTGGGCCGTTCATCAGTTCCAAGCCCATTCGAATACGCGCCAGCGGTGAGCGCAACTCGTGCGAGGCATTGGCGAGCAAGGACTTTTGCGAGGCCATCAGGCCCTCAATGCGCTCGGCCGCTGCGTTGAAGCGCTCGGACAGGTCGGCCACCTCGTCGTCGCCCTGCACTGGCACACGCACCGACAAGTCGCCCTCACCCCAGCGCTGCACGCCCCGCTGCAGGCCTTCGAGGCGCTGCGTGAGCCTGCGCACCACCGGGTACAGGCCCAGCGCCACGGCCAGGCCAATGAGCCCCAACAGCCAGAAAAAACCCGAGGGCTTGGCCCACCAGGGCATGTCCTTGCGCAAATGGGGCGGCAAACGGCCGTCTGGGCCAGGCCCCACACCGGGCAGGCCATGCATGGCGGGGCCTCGAGAACGGTCAGCAGAACGTTCACCGCTGCGCTGCACTTGCAGCGGCAGGGTTTGGCCATCGGGCAAAGGCACCTCAAAGACCAAAGGTGCGCCGGGTCCGGCCCGTGTGGTGCTGGCCAGCACATCGCCCTGGGCGTTCAGCACCACCCATTCACGGGGCGCGGGAGGCGTTGCGTGGTGCTCGACCGTGGCCCGCCAAGCCCAGCCCACCACCAGCATCAACAAGGTCACCACACCCACCACGGCCAGCCAAATGCGCAGGTAAAGGTGGCGTGACCAGTGGCGTGACAGGCTGCGAATGGGCATGTGG
This sequence comes from Limnohabitans sp., assembly GCA_021731425.1. Classification (GTDB taxonomy): domain Bacteria; phylum Pseudomonadota; class Gammaproteobacteria; order Burkholderiales; family Burkholderiaceae_C; genus Limnohabitans_A. The sequence goes on from JAKFXJ010000110.1 coordinate 1,063, forward strand.
GCGCTCAGTCTTGCTGGCGGGCAAACACATAGCCCACGCCACGCACGGTGAGGATGCGCTGAGGCACTTTGGGGTCGGCCTCGATGGCGGCGCGGATGCGGCCCATGTGCACGTCGATCGAGCGGTCAAAGGCTTCGAGTTCACGGCCCCGCACAGCCTCCATGATTTGGTCGCGTGTGAGCACGCGCCCGGCGCGTTCGGCCAGCGCCACCAGCAGGTCGTATTGGTACGAGGTCAACTCGCAGTCCTGCCCCTTGACGCTCACGCGGCGGGCATCGCGGTCAATTTCCAGCGAGCCAAACTGCATGAGCTGTGAGGGCGTGTCGCTCACATGGTGTTTGCGCCGCAAGATGGCCTTGATGCGGGCCAGCAGCTCGCGCGGCTCAAAGGGCTTGGGCAAATAGTCGTCGGCGCCCATCTCCAGGCCAATGATGCGGTCCATCGGGTCGCCTTTGGCCGTGAGCATCAGCACCGGCACTTGGCCCATGCTGCCGGGCAAGGCGCGGATGCGCTGGCACACCTGCAGGCCGTCCATGTCGGGCAGCATCAGGTCCAGGATCACCAGCTCAACGCCCGGTGTCTGCAAGCGTTCCAGTCCACTGCGTGCATCGGGCGCGTGGGCCACGGCAAAACCGTTTTGCCCCAGATAGTCCGCCACCATGCCCGCCAGGCGCACATCGTCTTCGATCATCAAGAGTTGGTTCATGGCTTGATCATCTACCCTAGGCTTCGGCTGCGTGTATCTCAGCGGTAAAGTTAGGTAAAAACATGCCCGTCAACGCGCTGGCCCGGATCGCGCATGCACCCTGGACGCCAAAGCCACCAGCAGCAACACCGGCACACCCAACCAAGCTGTGACCGTGAAGAAGCTGGCGTAACCATGCGCATCCACAAACTCCCCCGAAAACCCGGCGATGAACTTGGGCAGCAGCAGCATCATGGAGCTGAGCAGCGCGTATTGCGTGGCCGAATAACTGATGTTGGTGAGCGAGGACAAATAGGCGATGAAAGCGGCCGAAGCGATGCCGCTGGCCAGGTTGTCGGCCGAAATCACCCACACCAGCGCCTGCACGTCGTGGCCCACACCGCTGAGCCAGACAAACAGCAAATTGGTGAGCGCACTCAAGAGCGCCCCCAGCATGAGCACACGCATCACGCCCATCCGCGCGGCCAATAGGCCACCCACAAACGCCCCCACCAAAGTCATGATGACGCCGTACACCTTGGTCACACTGGCCACTTCGCTTTTGGTGAAACCCATGTCCACATAAAACGGGTTGGCCATGATGCCCATGACCACATCACTGATACGGTAGACCGCGATCAGCGCCAGCAGCAGCACCGCTTGCCAGCGGTAGCGCAACCAAAAATCGGCGAAAGGCTCCACCACCGCGCCCTTGAGCAACTCGGCCAAGTTACGCGCTGGTGCATAGGGCGCAGGCACCGGCTCGGGCGAGGCCAGCACCACCCACATACCCGGCAGCATGCTCAAGGCCATGACCAGATAAGCCGCTTGCCAGGCCGCTTGCGAATACCCCGTGGCTTGATCACCTTGGGCCCAAGCCGCCACCCACAACACGCCAGCACCGGCCCAGATCATGGCCAAACGGTAACCCGTCTGGTAACTGGCCGCCAAAGCCGCTTGGGCGTTTACCTCGGCCGACTCGATACGGTAAGCATCCAGTGCAATGTCTTGGGTGGCCGAAGCGATGGCCACGGCCAATGCGCAGGCCACCAAAGGGCCCAGAAATTGCGAAGGGTCGTTCAGGGCCATGCCGACCAGCCCGAGCGCGATCACCAGCTGCGACACCAACAACCAACTGCGTCTGCGCCCCAGCTGCCGAGTGAGCCAGGGAATGGGCAAACGGTCCACCAGCGGGGCCCACATCCACTTCACGCCATAGGCCAAACCCACCCAACTGAGGTAGCCAATGGTGCTGCGGTCAATGCCCGCCTCACGCAAACGAAAGCTCAGCGTGCCCAGCACCAACAAGAGCGGCAAGCCCGCCGCAAAACCCAGCGCCAGCATGCGCAAGCTGGCAGGCTGCAAATACAGTCGCAGCGCCTCGCGCCAAGTGCGCACCGTGGCGGGCTGTGTGTTGTTGGGGGTTGCAGAAGGGGCTGGATCAGACATCTGCGGATTATCAGCTGCATAAGACCCCACTGGCCACAGCGGTGCGCTCCTGCAGCCGTTGACATTTGCTCACGCATTACGCCACTTCACGTGTTCAAAGTCCGCTGTGTTCGTTATGATTTGCAAACCATGTGCTTTATTTGCAACCTCAAAACCCCCTCCCCCCACGCCCATTCCGACGCAGTGGACGCCTCATCACCGCGCTGGAACGCACGTCGGGCCTTCATAGTGGCGGCGGGCGCCGGTGCCGCAGGCTCGGCGCTGGCCCAAGTCGATGTGGGCTCGGCCTCGGGTTTGCGCAAATTGGTGCCAGCCGAGACGCTGGAAAATTCGGCTCGCCAGCAATACGCGCAGGTGCTGGCCGAAGCCCGTGCCCAAAATGCCTTGGCACCCGATGGCCACCCACAGCTGCAACGCCTGCACACCATCGCCCAAAAACTCATCCCCCACACCCTGCCTTGGAACAAACGCGCACGCGACTGGAAGTGGCAGATCAACCTGATCGGCAGCAAGCAGATCAATGCCTGGTGCATGCCCGGCGGCAAAATTGCCTTTTATACCGGCATCCTCGAGCAGTTGCGCCTGAACGACGACGAGGTGGCCATGATCATGGGGCATGAGATGGCGCATGCCCTGCGCGAACATGCCCGTGAGCGCCTGGCCAAAACCCAGGCCACCGGCATTGGCCTCTCGATCGCTTCGCAACTGTTGGGCCTTGGATCTTTGGGCGACGCTGCGGCCAACCTGGGCACCCAATTGCTCACCTTGAAGTACAGCCGCGACGACGAAACCGAATCCGACCTGGTGGGTCTGGAGATCGCCGCACGCGGCGGCTACCGACCCGAAGCGAGTGTGACCTTGTGGCAAAAGATGCAAGCGGCCAGCGGCAATGGCGGGCCCTCGTTTTTGTCCACCCACCCCAGTGGCAGCAACCGCATCGAAGAACTGCAAGCCAACTTGCCCAAGGTGCAGCACCTCTACGAACAAGCCCGCAATGGTTAAGCCAAATCAGGTCCCGCCAACGTAGGGGTTGGACTGGCGCTCTCGCCCAAAGGTGCTCTCCGGCCCGTGCCCAGGAATGAACACCGTGTCATTGCCCATGGGCCACAAACGCTCGGTGATGCTGGCGATCAAATCGTCGTGGTTGCCCTGCGGGAAATCGGTGCGGCCAATGCTGCCGGCAAACAGCACATCGCCCACAAAAGCGCGTTTGATTTCAGGTGAATAAAAAACCACATGGCCCGGTGTGTGGCCTGGGCAGTGGCGCACCTGCAAAGTGTGCGCCCCCAAGGTGACTGTGTCGCCATCGGCCAGCCAGCGCGTGGGCTTGAACACCCGCGCAGGCGGAAAACCATAGGCCGCAGCCGCCTGCGGCAAGCCGTCAATCCAGAACTGGTCGGCAGGGTGCGGGCCGATGATCGGCAGGCCACCGAGTTGCTCGGCCAGATCGGCCGTGCCCGAGGCGTGGTCCAAGTGGCCGTGGGTGATCCAGATCTGCTCCAACTGAAGGCCCTGTCGGCGCACGGCGTCCAAAATCAGATTCAGATCGCCCCCCGGATCGATCACCGCAGCTTGGCGGCTTTGGTCGTCCCACACCAGTGAACAGTTTTGCTGAAAGGGCGTGACGGGAATGGTTTGGTATTGCAGCATCCCCGAATTATCGAGGATGTGTTCCTGCTCCTCATTGGACGGGACAACACATGCCAGGGTGTAAAGTCTTGCCAGCCAGCGCCTTTTGGTCTTTTGCACACGCGCTGCACCGATTGCCTTTTTGAACCCCTCACCACCCGGCTACCTGACCAAACAGGAAAGCATTGCGGTCTTGGGTGTGGACGACTTGCTCATCCGCTCCTTGCTCGACAAAAATCAATTCCACGACCCCTTGGACGAAGCCCTGAATCTGGGCATCTCATCGGCCGCTTGGCCCTTGTTTGGTCTGCTTTGGCCCTCTGGCATGCACCTGGCCGAGCGCATGGCACGCCGCCCCGTCACCGACGAGCGGATTCTGGAAATTGGGTGCGGTTTGGGCTTGGCCAGTTTGGTGGCCCACCGACGCGGTGCGCAGGTCACGGCCAGCGACTGCCATCCGCTGGCCCATTCTTTTTTGGACGAGAACACCCGCATCAATGGCTTGTTGCCCATGCCCTATTGCCATGGGTTGTGGGGTACGGCCGCGCTGCGCGAAGACGGCCTGCCCGTGCTCACGCAGGCGCACGACAGCCCCTTGACCGGTGTGTTTGACCTGATTGTGGGCAGCGACATCCTGTACGAACGCGACGAAGCAGGCACGCTGGCCCAATTCATCGGCGAGCATGCCGCACCCCAATCCGAAATCTGGGTGATCGACCCCAACCGCGGCAACCGCGCCGCCTTTCACAAACACATGGCGCTGCTGGGTTTTGTGATGCACGAACAGGTGCTGGACCACGCCGAACACGACGGGATTGGTGCTTATAAGGGGCGGATGCTGACCTACAAACGCCAAGGGCCTCTTTCGATAGCCAGCCAAATGGTTTAGTACTGGTAACGCAAGTGTTAACAAGGCGTCACCTTGAAGGCTTTAGGGCATCCACAAGCCCTTAAACTCGGGCGCAATCTTTTCTACTTCGCCATTCATGTTTTTCCATCCGTCGACCGCCTTTTACATTGCCGGTCTTCTTTTTTTGTTGATGCCCCTGACTGTCTGGGTTGCCCTCAAAGGGGTGCGCTCGCCAACCGTTCAGATGTGGTGCTCAGGCAGCGTCATTTTTGGCATCAGCATGTTGATGATCGGGTTGCGGCCCTGGCTGCCAGAGTTGGCGGGTTACACCTTGGTGAATCGACCCGGAATCTGTAGACACCTTCGAGCCTCCAACCTGAGGCCTAATAGGAGGTGCCATGAATCAAAAGCGATTTCCAGAAGAATTCAAGATTGAAGCGGTCCGCCAGATCGTTGAGCGGG
>JAKFXJ010000181.1 GCA_021731425.1 Limnohabitans sp.
AGGTGGACCAAGCGAACCATCGCGTGACGGTGGGCGCGGGCAGCGCCTACGATTTGTTCCTCACGCGCCACCTGAAACACGCCGCCATCGTGCGTGCCCCCAGCTCGCCTGCGGTGGTCGAGGTGTTCATGGCCCAGCAGCTTGAGGTGGCCGCAGGCGTCAAGCAGCAACTGGAGGCCGATGCCCAGCGCCTGCCCGGCGTGCATCTGCTGCCCGGCCGATTCATGGTGATCCACCAGGCCATGGGTATGCCCGCCCAGCGCAACGAGACAGTGCGGCAGTTTTTGAACGCTTTTGTGGAAGATGCCAAGAAATCGGGCTGGGTGGCCGAGGCCTTTGTGCGCCACCAGATCCAGGGGGCGGCTGTGGCTCCGCTGGGCTATCCCGCACACGACTGAGGGCCGTCAAGTCCGGTGATAAATTGGGGTTTGATCTTTCAACCCACCCCAAGAGACCGCCCGATGACCTCCCCCAAAACCGACCGCCTGCCCGAAATCCCGCGTGAACAAATGACCGACGCACAAAGTGCAGCGGTCGACGAGTTGGTAAGCGGGCCACGTGGCAAACTCTCAGGCCCTTTTGTGCCTTTGATGCGCAGCCCCGAGCTGATGCGACGCTTGCAAAAAGTGGGCGAATACCTGCGCTACGACAACGCCGTGGGTTTACACAATTCGGAATTTGCCGTGCTGGTGGTGGCACGCCACTGGTCACAGCCTGTGGAGTGGCACATCCACAAACCAATCGCCATGAAAGCCGGTGTGAGCGAAGAGACCTGCAATGCGATTGCCGAAGGCCGCCGCCCGCCGAACATGACGGCGCAAGAAACCATGGTGTACGACTTTTTGCAAGAGTTGCTGCACAACCAGTCGGTGAGCGACGTGACTTGGGCGGCCGCACAAAAGATGTTTGGCGACCAGGGGATCATCGACATGACGGCGCACTGCGGCTACTACAGCTTGCTGGCCATGGTGATGAACACCACACGCCGCAGCTTGCCGGACAATGCCGCACCGGGCATTGCGCCTTTTCCTCACTGAAGATCTGAACGAAGCTTCGTGGACCGCTCAACCGAAGGCGTTGAGCGTTTGCCCACCCGCCTGCACCGGATGCGCATGCACCAGCACCACGGCCATGACGCAAGTCTCAGTGCCTCGGTTGATCCAGTTGTGCACCGTACCGCGCTGCACCATGACGTCGCCAGCCTTCAGATGAACTTCCTCGCCAGACTCTAGTTCCATGTCGATTTCACCTGACATGACCACGATGTAATCGACCGAATCGGTGCGATGTACACGCTGCTGCACTCCGGGATGGAAGTCAAGAATGCGGAAGACTGTGCCGTTTTCGATCACCGAAAATTTGCCCTCGCGCTTGCCTGCGTCCACATGGCCGTTGTTGTTGGCGGGGTTGGTGTCGGTGGTCCACACATTGCACACAAAACCATTGGGCCGGCCTTGGCGGTAGTGGCTGCAGACTTCGTCAATCTCCACGATGGCTTTGCCTTGGTCATCGTGACCGGTGACGATGCGGCGAATGGACGGGTTGCTCGGGGTGGTCATTCGATAGGCTCCTTGGAAATCGGTTCAGTGGGCATCATGGCCCATGCGGCGCAGAAAATCGGCCATGGCTGTCGCCAGGGTTTCTTCGTGCGGGGCCCAAGCCGAGAAGGGCAAAGCGGGCACGTCTTCGTCCGTCACCGGCAACTCGAACAATTCGCAGCCGGGGATCAGGGCCGCCGCTTCGCGGCCGTGGCGGGATACATGGGTTTTGTCGTTGCCGGGCACTACCCAAGTGGGCACACGGATGGACTGCAGGTCCTCGATGGTCATGCCCAGCACCGGTTCACGCGGGCCTTGCAAAAAAATCTGAAGCCAGTGGCGCATGACGGCGATGTATTGCCGGGGGTCCATGGCCATCAGGCGGCCCTGGTTATCAGGGTCGGCAGCGATCAGTTCCTGGTAATAGGGCGTGGCACACACCGCAGCCATGCCGCCTTGCTCTGCCGCGCGAATGAACTGGCCGTAATAGTTGTCGGGCAAGCGGCCGGCAGTGAAGGCCCCGCCCGTGATGCGCAGCAAGAGCAAGCCATGCACCACCTTGGGGTGACGCAAGCTGGTCAACAGGGCAAGCCGCGCCCCTGAAGATCCGCCGCCAAAAAACGCGGGCACAGCGTTCAGGTGCTGCATCAGCTGCACCCAGTCGTCAGCCCAAATGTCTTCTTCCCCCCGCTCACCTTCGATCAACACCTGCGAAGCCCCGGTGTTGCGCCGATCGTGTAGCACCACCCGAAACCCCAAGGCCGCGATGCGGCGCGCCAAGGGCAAAAATTCGGCACCGCTGCGCCGACCGCCCGACACCAGCGCCAGCCAGGGGCCTTGGTCGCCCACAACCTCGTAATGCAGGCGAACGCCTTCGGTGTTCACAAAGTCCATGGCTCAATCCAGCAACACAGGCAAGCGCCAGCCGATGGCCGATGCCACCGCATGGGCCACCTGCAACAAATGCCCCTCGCCGTGCATCGCAGCGCCGATCTGCAAAGCCATGGGCAAGCCTTGGGTGGACACGCCCATGGGGCAGGTCAAAGCGGGGTGGCCTGTCAGGCTGAACAAGCGGTTGCAAGCACTGCGCTGCCCGGTGGGGTTGGCCATCAGGGCTTGCAAGGTTTCGGGCAGAGCTTCGCGGCCTGGCCACATCAGCACGTCCACCTGCTCAGCCAGCAAAGCGCTGACCTGTTGTTGCCACACATCGGCCTGCACGCTGGCTGCTTGGTAACTGTTTAAAGTCAGCTTCGCTGCACCCGCCAGTTTTTGGCGCAAGCCCTGGCCCAGATCTTCGGGTTGGTCGCGCCAAATGTGCTGCAGTTGTTGAAACGCTTCGTAAGCAATCAAGGTGTTGGCCACCTGCACCACGGAGGGCTGTGACGGCAATTCCACCATGACAACCTGCGCACCTTCAGCTTGCAGTTTTTGCAGTGTCTCGTCAAAACAAGCCTGGATCTGTGGGTCATGCGTGGCCTGTCCATTCTCGGCGTTGTGCCACTGCCCCGCAGGCACGCCAATGCGCAGCCCCCGAAGCACCGAACGCTGCTCATCGGCGGTACACGCGATGGCCACATCGCTGCCGTGCCAGGCGTCCCAGATCAGGGCCTGGTCCAGCGCGGTGCGCGTCAAAAATCCAGCCACATCCAGGCTGGGGGCCAAGGCGATCACGCCCGACAGGGGGTAAGCATGGCGCGTTGGCTTGAGGCCCACCACACCACAGGCGGCTGCCGGGTGGCGGATGGAGCCGCCGGTGTCGGTGCCCGTGGCCGCCAGGCAAAAGCCTGCCGCCACGGCCGCACCTGCGCCGCTGCTGGAACTGCCGGGCATGTGCGCCAGATGCCAAGGGTTGCGCGTAGGCGGAAACAAATCATCTTCTGAGGGCGAGCCGAAGGCAAATTCATGGCAAGCCGTTTTGCCCAAACTGATCACACCCAAACGCTCCAGGCCCGTCACCAGGGTGGCGCTGACCGTGGGCACCCAATTGCGCAGATGCCGCGAGTGCGCGGTGGTGCGCACGCCTTGCGTGAGGTACACATCCTTGTGCGCCATGGGGATGCCATGCAAAGGCCCCCGGTACTGGCCTTGCGCGATCTCGCGGGTGGCCTGGTGTGCCGCTTGCATGGCGGCATCGAGTGTGGGCGTCACAAAGGCGTTCACTTGCGCATCGAGTCGCTCCATGCGGTCGATGCAGGCCTGAACCAGCTGCACCGGCGTGATGGTCGCTTGCCGAATCAGGGCACTGGCTTGCGCCAGTGACAAGGCATGCACGGGCGTGTCGGCATGCGCCTCAGCGCAAGGATTCAAGGGCGTCTGTCGGCTCATGCCTCAAGGCACTGGCAGCGGGCTAGCTTGCTGAAACCACTGGCTGATTTCAGAGCCGTTCCAGAACACCACACCGGGCTGCTTGGCCAAAAACTCCAGCATCATTTCAAAATAGCGGATGCGGTGTGCAGCACCCGAGATGTAGGGATGCACCCCAAACGCCATGATGCGGGCGCTGTCAGCCGACTCGGCGTACAGTCGCTCAAACGCATCTTGGGTGCGCAGCAGCATGGCGTCCGAACGCTCGTGCGAAGTGAGCATGATGTTGATGTCGTTGAGCTCGATGGTGTAGGGCACCGAGACCAGCGGTCCATGTTGGGTGTGCACGTATTGCGGCTGGTCGTCGAGCACCCAATCGCCAAACCAAGACATGCCCAACTCTTTGATCAGGTCGGGGGTCTCCAGCGTCTGGCTGCGCCCCGGGCCCAACCAGCCTTGTGGGCGCTGGCCAGTAAAGCGGGTCAGCACGTCCAGCGTCTGCTGCATCATGGCCCGCTCGTCCGGGATTTTCTGGATCGGAATTTGTTCGTAGCAATGCGCCATGAATTCCCAACCCGCGTCGAGCGCGGCTTGCGTCACGCGTGGGCGGGTTTCGCACACCTTGGCATTGATCGACAGGGTCGGGCGAACACCGACATTTTTGAAAGCGTCCATCAGGCGCCACACCCCTACCCGCATGCCGTATTCATGCCAAGTCCAGTTGGGCACATCGGGCACAGGCGCTTGGCCACCGGGTGGCGGCGACACCATGCGCGGCATGGGACGCGAGATGTCCCACTCTTCGATGTTGACCACCGGCCAAACCACCAAACGCACACCTTCGGGCAAGCGCAACGGCGGCCTGTCGACGATGGCCGAAAAAGGCAGGCGGTCTTGGGGACGCAACACCCCATTGTTCATCTCAAAACTCATCAGTTCACTCCCCCGGGAATCGAAGCGGCAATTTGGCGCAACTTCGCGGTTTCGCTGCGGATTTCCTGCACCATTTGCTCCGGAGTGCTGCCCACAAGGCTCATGCCCATGTTGTTGAGTCTGCGTTGCACATCCGGATCAGCCAATGCGGTTTTGACTGAGGCATTCAAACGCGCCTGGATGTCGGCAGGCAGGCCTTTGGGGGCGAAGATGCCCACCCAATAGGTCAGGTCATAACCCGTCAAGCCGGCTTCACCCAAAGTGGGCACGTCCGGGTAGCGCGGGTCACGTACCGAGCTGGTGGTACCCAGAAAATTCACCTTGCCTGCATCGATGTGCGGCTTGGCTGCGCCGTCAAAAATCACCTGACACACCCCCGCAAGGACATCCTGCATGCCAGGGCCAGAACCTTTGTAAGGCACATGCACCATGTCAATTTTGGCCATGGCGTTGAACAACTCGCCCGCAAAGTGCAAACCACTGCCCATGCCCGAGGTGGCGTAATTGATCTTGCCCTTGTTTTTGGGGTCGCGGGCATAGGTCAAAAATTCTGGCAAAGTTTTGGCGGGCACTGAGGGGTTGACCACCATCAGCAAACCGTATTTACCCACCAATGAAATCGGCGTGAAGTCATTCACGGGGTCGTACGACAGAGACTTTTCTACCACCGCCATGTAGGTCTTGGTGCCGTTGGTGGTCATGAGCAACTGGTAGCCGTCCGGCGCCATTTTGGTGACCGCCTCGCTGCCAATGCGGCCACCGCCCCCAGCACGATTTTCAATGACAATGTTTTGACCCAGATTGCGCGACATGGCCTCGGCAATGATGCGACTGGCCTGGTCTGAAAATCCGCCCGCTGCGTAAGGCACGATGGCCTTGATGGGACGCTGCGGGTAGGTTTGCGCCTGAGCTGAGGCGATGGTGGCGCTGGCCAACAGGCCACAGCCCAACCAGGCCAGGAGTTTGCGTTTGGATGCTGTCATTGAAATGACCCCTTTCAGTTGTCTCTTGGTGGGTTCGATGTTTCGGGGGGTTACCCCCCGTTCTGTACAACAAAAATCAGTATGCGTGCCGGTTTTTGGCTTGGCAATCGGGTGATCCCGCTTAGAAGCTCGCAAAGGGGTTTGTCGCTTCAGTATTCCGAATCATGGAATACTTGGCCTGTTTGACCCACTGGCGACACCCCCGCGTTCAGCTGTTGACACCCTTCACACCATGGGGTCTCCTCGTTTTCAGTGCAATAAGTGACGGTACGCAAAGCTAGCACTGGCGCGGGGGTGGTCTGGGTAGACCGTTGATTTCATTGACTTTCCTGTTCGCTTTGTAAACGGGTATGGTGGCCTC
>JAKFXJ010000291.1 GCA_021731425.1 Limnohabitans sp.
GGTTTGCTGCCGCGCATCAGGTTCAATGGTGGCTGCAGCCCAAAGGTCCGGATACGGTGCATTTGCTGGACGAGGGTGGGGCGCAACTGAGTTACGGACTGCCCGACTTTGGCATCACCATGCCGTTCCGACCCACCGACTTTACCCAGGTCAACCCCTTCATCAACCGCGTGTTGGTAGCCCGGGCGCTGCGCCTGTTGCAAGCGCAAAAGACCGAGCGGGTGATCGATTGGTTCTGCGGTCTGGGCAACTTCACCTTGCCCTTAGCCACCCATGCGGGGGAGGTGCTGGGCATTGAAGGGGCCGAAACGCTGGTCGCGCGTTCACGCGACAACTACGCCCGCAACCAAGCCACTCGGCCTGAAGGCCAGTCCTTGGCCCCCACACAGTTTGTGGCGCGTAATTTGTTTGAGATGACGCCCGAGATGCTGGTGGCCGACGGCACCGCCGACAAATGGTTGGTGGACCCGCCTCGTGAAGGCGCTTTTGCCCTGAGCAAGGCTTTGGCCGAGTTGCATGAAAACCAGGACCTGCGCCAGGGCTGGACACCGCCCAAGCGGATTGTGTATGTGAGCTGCAACCCCGCCACGCTGGCCCGAGATGCGGGCATTTTGGTGCACCGTGCAGGCTACCGCTGCGTGGCCGCAGGGGTCATCAACATGTTCGCGCACACGGCCCATGTGGAGAGCATGGCGGTGTTCGAGCTGTCGTGACCACCACCAAGCGGGTTGCGGGCCAATAGCCTGTGACCACAAAAAAAGGCTCCCGAGGGAGCCTTTTTGTTGTGTGCAATACAGATCAGTCGCGTTCGCCGCCCATGATGCCCAGCAGGGCCAGCAAGCTTTGGAAGATGTTGAAGACGCTCAGGTACAGGGCCAAAGTGGCGCTGATGTAGTTGGTCTCGCCGCCATCCAAGATGCGCTTGAGGTCATACAGCAAGAAAGCGCTGAAGATGCCGATGGCCAAGGTGGAGAGGACCAGCATGCCTGCAGTGGAGCCCACAAACACGTTGATGATGCCGCCCACCATCAGGACCATGGCGCCAACAAACAGCCACTTGCCCATGCCGGACAGATCACGCTTGATGACGCTGGCCAGGCTGGCCATGACAAAGAACACACCAGCTGTACCTGCAAAAGCGGTCATGACCAAGTCAGAGCCGTTCTTGAAGCCGAGCACCATGGCGATCATGCGCGAGAGCATCAGGCCCATGAAGAAGGTAAAAGCCAGCAGCACGGGCACGCCCGCAGCAGAGTTTTTGGTTTTCTCAATGGCGAACATGAAGCCGAAGGCGCCGCCCAAGAACACCACCAGGCCCATAAAGCCTGTGAGTGACTGGGTGATACCTGTGCTCACACCGACCCAAGCACCCAGCACAGTGGGCAGCATGCTCAGGGCCAGCAGCCAATAGGTGTTGCGCAGAACGCGGTTGCGTGCAGCCAGGTCCACATGGCCCCAGTCAGCGGAATTGAGTGTGCGAAGGTCGCTCATGGTGTATCTCCTGAAAAAACCTTTAAAAAAGGTCTAGCCATTGTAGAGGTGACACCTGAGCGGAGTGAAAGCACCTGGGATTTCCGGCAGTTGATGGGGTTATCCGGGTGAATCAGTTTTGCACTGGGGGTGGGCAATCGACGGGCGGTGCCCGTGTATGCTTGTGGTTTTCATTTTTCAGCACCTTACCCCCATGAAAACACAATCCTGCCTTGAACTGTCCGATGTCAAAGCCATTGCCGCTGCGGCCGAAGCCGAAGCCCTGAAAAACAACTGGGCGGTCAGCATCGCCATCGTCGACATGGGCGGTCATTTGCTGCACTTCGCCCGTCTGGACGGTGCCCCACCGGTGTCCGCGCACATTGCGCCGTCCAAAGCACACACCGCGGCCTTGGGTCGCCGTGAGAGCAAGGTCTATGAAGACGTGATCAACGGTGGCCGTACCTCATTTTTGTCGGCTCCCGCCATCCAAGGCATGCTCGAAGGCGGCGTGCCGATCATGAAAGATGGCTTTTGCCTGGGCGCGGTGGGTGTGAGTGGTGTCAAGTCGAACGAAGACGCGCAGATTGCCAAAGCCGGTATTGCCGCCATCGGTCTTTGATTGGAGCTTGAGGTCAGCCTAGGGGCTGTCCAGGCGCCTGAACCGGCGCCAGTGACCCACAAAAAAGCCGCTTTTCAGCGGCTTTTTTGCGTGTTTGAAACCCGCTTCAGTACAGGTCGAGAACCGCGCCTTTGCTGGCGCTCGATGCGTTGAATGCGAACTTGGCCTGAACGCCACGGGTGTAACGGGGCTCAGGGGCTTTCCAGCCTTCGCGGCGCTTGGCCAATTCGGCTTCGGGCACGTTCAGCTCCAAAATCAGCTTGTGCGCGTCGATGGTGATGCTGTCACCTTCATTCACAAACGCGATGGTGCCGCCTGCAGCCGCTTCGGGGGCGACGTGGCCCACCACCATGCCCCAGGTGCCGCCGGAGAAACGGCCGTCGGTGATGAGACCCACGCTTTCGCCCAAACCTGCACCAATCAGCGCGCCTGTGGGGGCCAGCATTTCGGGCATGCCAGGGCCGCCTTTGGGGCCGAGGTAGCGCAAAACCATCACGTCTCCGGCTTTGATCTTGCCCGCCAAAATGGCTGCCAGAGCCGATTGCTCGTCGTCGAACACACGGGCTGGGCCGGTGATGACGGGGTTTTTCAGGCCAGTGATCTTGGCTACAGCGCCTTCAGGCGACAGGTTGCCCTTGAGGATGGCCAGGTGACCTTCGGCGTACATGGGCTTGTCGATCGGGCGGATCACGTCTTGGTCAGCGCGAGGAACGTCGGGCACGTCTTTCAGGTTTTCGGCAATGGTTTTGCCCGTGATGGTCATGCAGTCGCCATGCAGCAAGCCTGCTGCCAACAAGGTTTTCATGACTTGGGGGATGCCGCCGGCTTGGTGCAGGTCAACCGCCAGGTATTTGCCGCTGGGCTTGAGGTCGCAAATCACGGGGATCTTCTTGCGCATGCGCTCGAAGTCGTCGATCGTCCAGTCCACGCCTGCGGTGTGGGCGATGGCCAAAAAGTGCAGCACCGCGTTGGTGGAGCCGCCTGTGGCCATGATCACGGCCACGGCGTTTTCAATGGCTTCTTTGGTGACGATGTCGCGGGGCTTGAGGTCTTTTTTGATGGCTTCGATCAAGACCTTGGCAGATTCTTTGGCAGAGTTTTGCGTTTCATCATGGGGGTTGGCCATGGTGGAGGAGTAGGGCAGGGACATGCCCAAAGCTTCAAACGCAGAGGACATGGTGTTGGCGGTGTACATGCCGCCGCAAGAGCCCGTGCCGGGAATGGCGCGTTTCTCAATTTCTTTCAGGTCGAAGTCGCTCAACTTGCCCGCAGCGTTTTCGCCCACGGCTTCAAAAACGCTCACGATGTTCAGGTCTTTGCCTTGGTAGCGGCCGGGCAGGATGGTGCCGCCGTAGACATAAATGGCTGGAACGTTGGCGCGCAACATGCCCATCATGCCGCCGGGCATGTTCTTGTCGCAGCCGCCGACCACCAACACGCCATCCATCCACTGACCACCGACGCAGGTTTCAATGCAGTCTGAGATGACTTCGCGGCTGACGAGCGAATATTTCATGCCCTCGGTGCCCATGGCCATGCCGTCCGAGATGGTCGGGGTGCCAAACACCTGGGCGTTGCCGCCAGCTTCTTCAATGCCTTGGATGGCCGCGTCGGCCAGCTTTTGCAGGCCGCTGTTGCAGGGGGTGATGGTGCTGTGACCGTTGGCCACGCCGACCATGGGTTTGACGAAATCGCCCTCTTCATAGCCCATGGCGTAGTACATCGACCGGTTCGGGGCACGGGATTTGCCCTGGGTGATGTTGGCGCTGCGGCGGTTGATGGGGGTGATCGGGATGATTTTGTCGCTCATGGTGGTGTCTCAATAGAAGCCCAAAAGAAGGTCGCCACATTCTAACGGGCGAGTGCCCATGTCTGGTGTCCGTTGGGGCGCATGTCCGGTGCACAATCCGGGGATGCTGATTCATCCTCAAATCGATCCCGTCGCCTTGCAACTGGGGCCTTTGGCCATCCACTGGTATGGCCTGACTTATTTGGCCGCTTTTGGCCTGTTTTTCTGGTTGGGGGTGCGGCGTCTGGGCCATGCACCTTTCAAGCACTTGCAGCAATGGCAAAACCGTGATGTGGAAGACATCCTGTTTTTGGGTGTGCTGGGTGTCATCTTGGGTGGGCGCGTGGGTTATTGCCTGTTTTACAAACCCGCCTATTACCTGTCCAACCCGCTCGAAATTTTCGCCATTTGGCAAGGCGGTATGAGTTTCCATGGCGGTTTGCTGGGCGTGATGCTGGCCATGGTCTGGTTTGCCCGCACCCGCGAGCGGCCGTTCTTGCAGGTCATGGATTTTGTGGCGCCGTGTGTCCCCACGGGGCTGGCTGCCGGTCGGGTGGGTAACTTCATCAATGGCGAGCTTTGGGGCCGGGTGGCCGATCCCTCACTGCCTTGGGGCATGGTGTTTCGCGGGGCGGGCGATTTGCCGCGTCACCCCTAACAGCTCTATCAAATCGCGCTCGAAGGTCTGTTGCTGTTTGTGTTGTTGTGGTGGTTTGCCCGCAAGGACCGACCCACGGGCCAAGTTTCGGGTGCATTTTTACTGGGCTATGGCTTTTTCCGCTTCGTGGCCGAGTTTTTCCGCGAGCCCGATGCGCATCTGGGCCTCTTGAGCCTGGGCATGAGCATGGGGCAGTGGCTGTGTGTGCCCATGATGCTGGGCGGCTTGGCTTTGTGGGCCTTTTCAGCGCGCAAAACAAGCTGATGGGATGGGGCTGACACCTAGGGGTCAGCCTTGGCGCTCGGATGCGTTCACCATGAAGCACTTTTGACATGGAAGGACGGGTCTCATGAACTTGCCGCGCAGAAACGTTTGGCTGGCTGCTGTTTCCACCCTTTTGCTGAGTGCCTGCGCCAGCATCATGCCCACCGCCGGGTCCGACAAGCCGCCCGTGGTGTTTGTGCACGGCAACGGCGATACGGCCGCCTTGTGGCAAAGCACGATGTGGCGCTTTGAATCCAACGGTTGGCCCCGCGAGCGCCTGCATGCCATCGATGTGCCCTATCCCTTGGCGCGAGACGCCGACAACAGGCCCCAAGCGGGCCGCTCCTCTGCCGCCGAGCACATGGCCTTTTTGCGCGACGAGGTGCAAGCGGTCTTGAAACGCACCGGGGCCAGCCAAGTGGTGTTGGTCGGTAACTCGCGGGGTGGCAATGCGATCCGCAACTTCATCTGCAACGGCGGGGGGCAAAATTCGGTCCGCCATGCGGTGCTGGGTGGCACACCCAACCATGGTGTGCAGGCCATACCCGGCGTCAATGAGGCCAATGAATTCTCAGGCACCGGGCCTTTCCTGAGCCAGCTCAATGCACCCAAAAATGCGCAAGGCGACGAGGTTTGTGGGCCGGTCAAATGGATGACCATCCGCTCGGACAACAACGACAAATTTGCCCAACCCGACGGCCTGTGGATTGGCATGAAAGGCAAGCCCACCAACGTGACTTTTGCCGGCCCGGAGCTCAAGGGAGCGACCAATGTGGTGATCCCTCGCATTGACCACCGGGAGACCTCTTATTCGGCGGCAGCTTTTGAAGCCACTTACCGTTTGATCACGGGCCGCACGCCTGATTTGGGCATCAAAACCGAAACGGCGGTGGTTTTGAACGGCAAATTGGTGGGCTTGGGTTTGAATCCGCTAGACGCTCGAAGCGGCAACTTTGTGAACAATTTGCCCCTGGCCGGTGCCCATCTTGAGGTTTATGAGGTGAATCCTTCGACCGGTCAGCGCAAAGGCGCTGCTGTGCATCAAAAAACGGTGGGCTCCGACGGGCTGTGGGGACCTTTCAAAGGCCAATCGACAGCGGCCTACGAGTTTGTCATCTCGGCCAAGGGATACGCCACCACACATATCTACCGCAGCGCGTTCCCGCGCTCCAGCGACATCGTGCACATGAAACCAGAGCGGATTGCTGAGGCTGATCGGGCCGCCCAGTCCGTGGTCACTTTTGTGCGCCCGCGCGGTTACTTCGACCCTCAGCGTGACCA
>JAKFXJ010000256.1 GCA_021731425.1 Limnohabitans sp.
GCATACACAGGCCAACGGATCAAGCCACCGGCGTTGGAAGACATTTCACCCGTGTTGTAGGCCTGAATGAACAGTGGCCAAGAGAGGTAAATGCAAATGAAACAAAAGGGAAACAAAGCCAAAACGATGCCCCCCACGTCAATCCAGTTGCGTGTGCGTGGACTGAGCATGCCCGAGATGAAATCGATGCGCACATGCGAGTTTTTGAGCAGACCATATCCGGCCCCCAACAAAAACACGGCCGCAAACAGGTACCACTGGATCTCCAGCAAAGCGTTAGAGCTCTGATCAAACGCTTTGCGAACAATGGCATTGCCAGCACTGATCAAGGTGGTGGCCAAAATCAGCCAGGTGGTGAAGAAACCCACGCTTTGATTCAAACGGTCAATGCCCCGCGAAATCAACAAGAAAAAAGACATGTTGTCCTCCAGAAATCTTGCGCGATTGTAAGTCTGCGTTAACCTGCCGTGGCTCTTTCACGGGCGTGAGTGGGATTGATATTTTTAATAGCGCTCATGAACGCTTTTCAAAACCGCCCAATTCAAGGGTTAACCCTTTAACCTGTCCGCTGTAACTTGAAACGCCACCATGGCAACATGCTTCGCAAAGACTGAACCTGACCGGCATCGCTGTTGGAGGTGTACCCAGCCATGGTTTGCAAACCCGCCAACCAAGCGGGGGCGCCGAGCAAAGCCCGCAGTTGTTTAACGGGTTCGCTGTCGAGGGCCGACGCCAGGCACACCAGCCAATAGCGCTCGGGGTACAAGGGCACAAAATCGAGTCCGTGCATGTGCGCCGCACTGGCGATGCCCAAGCCTGCATCGGCCTGACCGGCGGCGATGCAGGCGGCCACCGCGATGTGCGAATTTTCTTCCTGCGCATAACCCATCAGGTCCGATGCCACCAAGCCCAAGCCTTCCAAGCACTGGTCCAGCAGCAGGCGCGTGCCCGTGCCAGGACTGCGGTTGACATAGCGCAGCTTGGCACGGGCCACATCCACCAAGCTTTGCAAGCGCCAAGGATTGCCTGCGGCCACCATCAAACCTTGCTCGCGCGTGGCAAAACCGATGAGCTTGTGCTGGCCGGGCTTGAGCAGTGGTTTGTAAGTGCGGGCCACCAAGGAATTTGCATCGGGCTGCCACGGCGCATGAAAACCTGCCACATGGCATCTGCCCTCGTTCAGGGCGCGGATGGCGTCGACGCTGCCGCAAAAGCGCAGGTCCAAATGCAAAGACTGGGCAGCAGCTGTCTCGCGCAGCATCACAAGCGCATCGTCATGGCTGGCATAAATGGCCAAGGCTTGGTGTGCAGGGTCAAAGGCCACCGCAAAGGTTTTTTCCAACTCGGCCTGCAAGGCGCTGATTTGCGGGGCCAATCGGGCCTGCGCTTGGCGCTCTGCCCACAGGAGTTTGTCGGCAAAACCGGTCAGCCGAGCGGGTTGACCTTTTTCCCAGACGATGAGGGCTTGCCCCAGGCCTTGCTCCCAGCGTTTGAGTTCGCCCCAAACATGGCGGTAAGACAAACCGACACTCTTGGCAGCAGCGGCTATTGAACCCGACTGCCGCACCGCTTGGAGCAAGTCCATCAGTGGGTTGCGCAAAGGGCTTTGGCGGTTACGCCTTGTTTCTTGACCCGGTGGGGCCAAATGGTAAGAAAGATCAATGTGCTGCATGGCCGCCAGTTTGCCTCATGCGTCATCTCACAGCCGGTCCCCATAAAACAAAAGGCCCTGAAGGGCCTTTTGTTATGCACGCAATAGAGGGCTGAATTACAGCTTGGCCGATTGCATGTACTGGTCAAAACGCGCTTCGGTGAAGCGGAACCACTGGTTGGCATCTTTGCGGAAAGCCGCATAGTCACCATAGATTTTTTTCCAACCTGGGTTTTTCTCACCAATTTCAGCGTAAAGCGCCATGGACTGCTTGAAAGCGGCATCCATCATGTCTTTGGGGAACGGGAACAACTTGGCGCCGCCGGCCACCAGCGTCTTGAGCGCTGCAGAGTTGCGAGCGTCATAACGAGCCTGCATGTCGGTGGCTGCAAAGCTGGCTGCGGCCTCGATGATCGCCTTGTACTCGTTGGACAGGCTGTCGTAAGCCTTCTTGTTGACGTGCAAGTCGAGCTGAGGACCACCCTCCCACCAGCCTGGGTAAGCGTAGTTTTTGGCCACTTTGTAGAAACCAAGCTTCAGATCGTCGTAAGGGCCGACCCACTCAGCCGCATCGATGGTGCCTTTCTCCAGGGCTTGGTAAATCTCGCCACCTGGGATGTTTTGGGGCACACCACCAATGCGCTCGACCACTTTGCCGGCGAAGCCGCCCACGCGGAACTTGGTGCCCTTGAACTCGGCCAAAGACTTAACGGGCTTTCGGAACCAGCCACCCATTTGAGCGCCAGTGTTACCCATCACGAAGTTGACGATGTTGTAGTTGTTGTAGTGCTCGCGCATGAGTTTCATGCCGTTGCCATGGTGCATCCAGGCCGTCATTTGGCGGCTGTTCAAGCCGAAAGGAATGGCGCAGCCCAGGGCAAACACTTCGTCCTTACCGAAGTAGTAGTAAGGCGCGGTGTTGGACATTTCCACGGTACCGTCTTTGGTGGCATCGATGGTGCCGAAAGCGGGCACCAATTCACCGGCCGCATGGGTCGTGATTTCGAATTTGCCGCCGGTCATTTCCTTGACCTTGGCTGCGAACACATCGTTCACACCAAACAAAGTGTCCAGCGCCTTGGGGAAACTGGAGGTCAGGCGCCAGCGCAAGGCAGCTTGAGCGTGAACGGCAGGTGCAGCACCCGCAGCCAAAATACCAGCAATGCCGGCGTTTTTAATGACGGAACGACGATCCATAAAGGACTCCTTGTGAAAATTTCAAACTTGGCCCAAGGATGGGCCCTTCGAAGCGAAAGAACGCATATTGTAAGAAGCCTTTGATCGCATGAAGCTGGGGGTTTACCCTTTTTAAAACCGTCAAAATTAAAGGCTTTTAGATAAACCTATAAAAAATTAAACAGGCAGTGAACATCCATCAGTCCGGCCAGCGCTGACGGATAGATGCTTCCATGCCCGCCGCATCCAGGCCTTGCAAAGCCAAGAGCTTGACCGGGTCGCCGTGTTCGATGAACTCGTTGGGCAGGCCCAGATGCACAACCGAGCGCTGCAGGTTCAGCTGTTGCAAGGCCTCACCCACTGCGCTGCCTGCGCCGCCCATGATGCAACCCTCCTCCACCGTCACCAAACGCTCGTGGCTTTGGGCGATCTGCGCCAGGAGCTCCACATCGAGGGGTTTGACCCAGCGCATGTTGACCACCGTGGCGTTGAGCTTTTCTGCGACCTGCAGGGCCGGCGCCAACAAAGTGCCAAAGGCCAAGATCGCCAATTTTTCGCCTTGGCGACGCACTTCGCCTTTGCCAAAAGGCAAGGTGTCCAGATCGCGCCCGGGCTCGGTGCCCACGCCTGCACCACGCGGGTAGCGCACGGCCACCGGGTGGTTTTGGGCGTAAGCGGTGCTGAGCAGTTGGCGGCACTCGCGCTCGTCAGCCGGGCAAGCCAGGCTCATGTTGGGGATGCAGCGGATATAGGCGATGTCGTAAGCCCCCGCGTGGGTGGCTCCGTCGGCGCCCACCAAACCCGCGCGGTCCAAGGCAAAGACGACGGGCAGGTTTTGCAGGGCCACATCGTGGATCAGCTGGTCGTAGCCGCGCTGCAAGAAGGTGGAGTAAATGGCCACCACGGGTTTTAGGCCTTCACAAGCCATGCCCGCAGCAAAGGTTACGGCATGCTGCTCGGCAATGCCCACGTCGTAATAGCGCTTGGGAAAACGCTGGTGGAAGGCCACCATGCCCGAGCCCTCGCGCATGGCGGGGGTGATGCCGACCAGGCGCATGTCTTTTTCGGCCATGTCGCACAACCACTGGCCAAACACCTGGGTGAAGGTGGTTTTGGCAGGCGTGGCGGCAGGCACCAGGCCCACACTGGGGTCGAACTTGCCGGGGCCGTGGTAGGCCACCGGGTCGGCTTCGGCCTTTTCATAGCCTTGGCCTTTTTTGGTGACCACATGCAAGAACTGCGGGCCGTCCAGGTGCTTGATGTTTTCCAGCGTCGGGATCAGCGACTCCAAGTCGTGTCCGTCGATGGGGCCGATGTAGTTGAAGCCGAACTTCTCGAACAGCGTGGCGGGCACCACCATGCCTTTGGCGGTTTCTTCCAAGCGCTTGGCCAGCTCGAACAGGGGCGGTGCGTTTTTGAGCACGTTCTTGGCCCCGGCCTTGGCCGCCGAATAAAAACGCCCACTCATGAGCTGGGCCAAATAACGGTTGAGCGCCCCCACGGGTGGGCTGATCGACATGTCGTTGTCGTTCAAGATCACCAGCAGTTTGCATTCCTCAACGCCAGCGTTGTTCAGGGCCTCAAAGGCCATACCGGCCGTCATGGCTCCATCGCCGATCACCGCGATCGAATGGCGCGACTCGCCTTTTTGGCGGGCGGCCACAGCCATGCCGAGTGCAGCTGAGATGCTGGTGGACGAGTGCGCGGTGCCAAAGGTGTCGTACTCGCTCTCATCACGACGCGGAAAGCCGGACAAGCCGCCAAACTGGCGCAGCGTGGGCATGCGGTCACGTCGCCCTGTCAAGATTTTGTGCGGGTAAGTCTGGTGGCCCACGTCCCAAACAATGCGGTCTTCCGGTGTGTTGAAGACGTAGTGCAAAGCCACCGTGAGTTCCACCGTGCCCAAATTGGAGCTCAGGTGCCCGCCGGTTTTAGAGACGTTGTCGAGCACACAGTGGCGCAATTCGTCGGCCAACTGGGGCAAGTCGGTGCGCTGCAAGCGCCGCAAATCGGCCGGGGAATCGATGGTCTTGAGCAAATCGGTCATGTCAGTTGTTTCTTTCTACCACCATGGCGGTCAGTGCACGCAGCGCGGCCAAACGGTCATCCGGCAATCCGGTGTCGGCCAGGGCCTGCATGGCCTGCGCGGCCAGCGCATCGGCATAAGCTTTGGCCGCATCCAGCCCCATCAAGGCCACATAGGTGGGCTTGTCGGCAGCTTCATCTTTGCCTGCAGTCTTGCCCAGCGTGGCCGAATCGGCCGTCACATCCAAGACATCGTCCACCACTTGGAAGGCCAGGCCCAAAGCCTCACCAAAGCGCTGGAGCGCCGCTTGAACAAGGGCAGACACATCAGGCACACAGGCCGCGCCCATCTGCACGCTGCACAGCAGCAGCGCCCCGGTTTTGAGCCGGTGCATCTGGCGCAACTGGTCTTCTGTCAGGCGTTGGCCCACGCTGGCCAGGTCAATGGCTTGGCCCCCGGCCATGCCTTGGTAACCCGAGGCGCGGGACAGCAAACCCACACAAGCGGCTTGCACCGCCGCAGGCATGCTGCCATCCGGCGGGGTCAAAAATTCAAAAGCCAAGGTTTGCAAGGCGTCACCCGCCAGCAAGGCCTGGGCTTCGCCAAACTGCACATGCACCGTGGGTTTGCCGCGCCTGAGCACGTCGTTGTCCATGCACGGCATGTCGTCGTGCACCAAGGAGTAAGCATGGATCAGCTCGATGGCACAAGCGGCGTTGAGCGCTGCCGCGCTGCTGGCCTCGTGGCCCACGGCCTCGGCGGTAGCGAGCACCAACAAGGGACGCAGTCGCTTGCCGCCGTCCAGCACGGCGTAGCGCATGGCCTGGCCCAAGGCGGCGGGTGATTGGGCCGCAATGCCAGCCGACAAAGCCTGCTCCACCCGATCCAGATGCGGCTGCATCCAGGTTTTCAAATCCACACTCATGCACCGCTCCAGGGTTTGAGTTGCCCGCCGTCCAGCACCTGGATCTGGTCTTCCACCGCCTTGAGCTTGTCGCGGCAAAACGCCAGCAAAGCCGCGCCGCGTTGGTAGCCCGTCAAGAGCTGGTCCAAAGGCATTTGGCCCGATTCGAGCTGGCCCACCAGCGATTCCAGCTCCGCCAAAGCCGCTT
>JAKFXJ010000252.1 GCA_021731425.1 Limnohabitans sp.
GGAAAATTCGTTCAGCGCACGCCGGGCAAATCAAGGCCCGAGCTGCTTTGCAGCAGAGCGCCGCTTTTGACCATGTCGATGGCGGCCTGCATGTCGGGCTGGATGTGGCGGTCGTCGCTCAGGTGCGCCACGCGTGAGCGCAGCAAAGCCATGGCGGCGGCCAGGGGCGCACTGGTGTGCAGTGGCGCATGAAAGTCACAGCCTTGGGCCGCGGCCATCCACTCGATGCCGATCACCGCCATGGCGTTGTCTGCCATGGGCAGCAGGCGGCGTGCACCGTGTGCGGCCATGGACACATGGTCTTCCTGGTTGGCCGAAGTGGGGATGGAGTCGACACTGGCTGGGTAGGCGCGTTGTTTGTTTTCTGACACCAGGGCAGCGGCGGTGACCTGCGGAATCATGAAGCCCGAGTTCAGCCCCGGCTTGGGTGTCAGAAATGCGGGCAGCCCTGACAGCGCAGGGTCGACCAGCATGGCGATGCGCCGCTCGGCCAAGGAGCCGATTTCGCAAATGGCCATGGCGATCATGTCGGCGGCAAAGGCCACCGGCTCAGCGTGGAAGTTGCCACCGGACAGCGATTCGTCGGTGTCGCTGAAGATCAGCGGATTGTCGGACACCCCATTGGCCTCGGTCTCCAGCAATTGGGCGGCGTTGTGCAGCACATCGAAACAAGCCCCCATGACTTGTGGCTGGCAGCGCAGGCAATAGGGGTCTTGCACCCGCTCGTCGCCTTGCAGGTGCGAGGCGCGAATGGCGCTGCCGCTGAGCAACTGGCGCAAGGCCTCTGCGGTGGCGATCTGCCCCCGGTGCTTGCGCAGGCGGTGAATGCGGGCATCAAAAGGCGCGTCGGACCCCTTGGCGGCATCGGTGGCCAAAGCCCCCGTGAGCAGCGCCGACTGAAACAGGCGCTCGGCTTCAAACAAACCGGCCAGTGCGTTGGCGGTGGAAAACTGTGTGCCATTGAGCAGGGCCAGCCCTTCTTTGGGCCCCAGTGTTACCGGGGCCAGGCCCACGCTGGCCAGCGCCTGTTCGGCGGGCATACGGCCTTGGGGCGTGTCGGCATCGCCCACACCGATCATCACGGCGGTCATGTGCGCCAGCGGCGCCAGATCGCCCGAGGCCCCGACCGAGCCCTGACCGGGCACCACAGGGATGATCCCTTTGGCCAGCATGGCTTCGAGCAGGGCCAGCGTGGCCGGGCGAATGCCCGAAGCGCCTTGCGCCAGACTGGCAATTTTCAAAGCCATCATCAAGCGGGTGATGGCCACCGGCGTGGCTTCGCCCACACCCGCCGCATGCGAGAGCACGATGTTGCGTTGCAGGGTTTCCAGGTCTTCGGCCGGAATGCGCACACTGGCCAATTTGCCAAAGCCGGTGTTGATGCCGTACACCGGCTCGCCCTTGGCCACAATGCGGGCCACGCAGTCTGCACTGGCTTGAATGGCTGTGGCGCAAGCCGTGTCCAGCACGGGCGTAGCACCCCGGTAGATGGCGCACCAATCGGCCAAAGGCACTTGGCCGGGAATCAACTTCAAAACAGGACTCGTCATGGTGAATGCGTGCTTTTCAAAACAGGGCGATGGCAGGTGATCGCGCTCAGGTGGCGCTGGGGTTGCCGTTGGCGCTGTAACGGCTGCCCAGTCGGTAACGGCTGGCGGGGTGCAGGCAACGCACCAGCGTCACCGGCACACCTTGGGTCCAGGTGCGGCGGGTCAAGAGCAAACAGGGCTCGGCCGCATCCATCTGCAAGCGCTGGGCTTGCTCGGGCGTGGGCAGCACCGCATCGACCACATGCTCGATTTCGTCAAAGGGCACGGTGCGCACCAAAAATTCGGAAGGTTGTTGCTGCGTGAAATCTTGCTGCACAAAGTCGGGCACCAACTGTGGATTGACAAAGCGGTCTTCGAGCTGAATCGGCACACCGTCTTCCAGGTGCACACACACCGAATGGAACACCGACTCGCCCGTGCGCACATTCAATGCTGCGGCCACTTCGAGGGTGGCCGCCACGCGCTCGACCACCAGCATTTGGCAGGCATAGTCGTGGCCACGTTGTCGAATTTCGCTGGCCAGGTTGACGATTTGCAGCAAGTTGGACTGCGGCTTTTGCTCAGCCACAAAACTGCCCACACCGGCCACGCGCACGATGCGCCCCTGCGTCACCAACTCGCGCAAGGCCCGGTTCACGGTCATGCGCGAGATGCCAAACTGCGCCACCAGTTCGTGCTCGGACGGCAGGCGGTCACCCGCACGCAGCGTGCCGTCCTGAATCTGGCGGGCAATGTGGTCCTTGACCTGCTGGAACAAGGCCACTTCACCCGAGGCCGGCCGCGCCGCACGCGCTTTGTGCGGACGGTGGGCGGTGACCTTTGGGGTGGCCTGGTCAGTCGCCATGTGTGTGGCCAATGGGGCAGCGGAAGCGTCAGGCCGGGTCATGTTCAAGATGGCGTCAGGTTCAAGGCAGCGTGAAATCAGACTCAGTGCAGATCGGTGGCCATGGCCTCGGCGCGAATTTCTTCGGTCAGCCGCGCCTTGAGGGCCATGAACTCGGGCGAGGTCTTGATCGTGTAATGCCGGGGGTGCCGAAAATCCACCGCCAGCTCGGTCTTGATGCGGCCGGGCCGTGCGCTGAACACCGCCACGCGATTGGCCATGAAGATGGCTTCGTCGATGTCGTGTGTGACGAACAGCACGGTTTTTTGCGCCGACTCCCAAATGCCCAAGAGCAACTCTTGCATGAGCACGCGGGTCTGGTTGTCCAGTGCGCCAAAGGGCTCGTCGAGCAACAAAATTTTGGGGTCGTTGGCCAGCGCCCGTGCAATCGCGGTGCGCTGCTGCATGCCGCCCGACAACTGCTTGGGAAAGTGCTGCTCAAAGCCGCGCAAGCCCACTTTGGCGATGAAGTAGTTGGCCCGCTCTTTTTGTTCGCGCTCGGGCATGCCGCGCTCGCGCAAACCAAATCGGATGTTTTGCTCGATGGTCAGCCACGGGAACAGCGTGTAGCTCTGAAACACCATGCCCCGGTCGGCCCCCGGCCCTTGCACTGGTGCACCGTCCAGCAGCACCTGCCCGGTGGTGGGCTGGTCCAAGCCGGCTACGATGCGCAGCAAGGTGGATTTGCCGCAGCCCGAGGGGCCAAGGATGGTGACAAAATCGTTTTCGCGCACTTCAAAATCCACCGGCGTGAGGGCCTGGGTGGTTTGGCCTTTGGGCGAAGTGAAGACGCGTGAGACGCCTTGAATGGACAGTTGGCTGCTCACAGTGAACTCCAGGCAAACAGGCGACGGTTGAGCGCCTTGAACGCAAAGTCAGACACCAAGCCAATCAGGCCAATGACGATGATGCCGAAGATGATTTGTCCGGTGTTGAGCAGCGCCTGGCTGTCGGTGATCATGTGGCCAATACCCGACGATGAGCCAATCAACTCGGCCACGATCACATAGGTCCAGGCCCAGCCCAGCACCAGACGCAAGATCTCAGCGATCTCGGGTGCGGCACCCGGAATCAACACCCGTTTGACGATGCCCGCCGGGTTGGCCCCCAGGGTGTAGGCGGCTTCGACCAGGTCACGCCGTGCAGCGCCCACACACACCGCCACCATCAGCACGATCTGAAACACCGAGCCGATGAAGATGACCAGCACTTTTTGCAATTCACCAATACCGGCCCACAAGATCAACAAAGGAATGAAGGCCGACGCAGGCAAATAGCGGCAAAAGGACACAAAGGGCTCGAGGAAGGCCTCTACGCCTTTGTGCGCCCCCATGGCAATGCCCAAAGGCACGGCGATCAGGCTGGCCAAAATGAAGCCCGCCAGCACGCGCCAGATGGTCATGGCGATGTCGTGGGCAAAGTTGAACTCGGTGAACAAAAGCACCGCCTCTTGCACCATGGTCACCGGGCTGGCCAAAAAGGTGGGCGACACATAACCGCCCAGCGTGAAAAACGCCCAAACGGCAAAGAACAAGATGAAAAAACCAATGCCCAACACCCACCGCGACTGCGCACGCACCGGCTCCAGTGGAGCCAGTGCGCGGCGGCGTGGCCGCACCGCGATTGGGGGTGTCGAAGTCGGGTGCGTGGTGGCCATGGCTTTACTTGATGAAGCTGGTGTCAAACATGGCGTTGAAGTCGGTGGGAGCCCTGCGGATCACACCGGCCTCCAACAAGATGGCCGCAGCGTCTTTCATGAAGCTTTGCAGCTCGCCTGCAAAAAACTTCTGGTTGGCTGCTTTGTCTTGCCAGCGCAGGAAAGCCGATGATTTGGCAAAGGCCTCGCCGGTTTGCTTGACGGCCGCGCCCATGATCTCGTTGGACTTGGCAGGGTCAGCCTTGATCATCTCCAGCGCGTCAAAGTAGGCATTGGCCAGGCTTTGTGCGGCTTTGGGGTTGGCCTTGAGCCAGTCTGGCGCACAGCCCACGGTGTCCATGACCATGGGGTAGTCCAGTGTGGTGGCCAAAATCTTGCCAGCCTGTGGGTTGCTGCGCACAGTGGACAGGTAGGGCTCGTAGGTCATGGCCGCATCGTTTTGACCAGCCACAAAAGACTGCGCAGCCGCTTGGGGTGACAAGGTGCTGAGCTTGACGTCTTTCAGGCTCATGCCGTTTTTGCTCAACATCCAAGCCAGACCAAAGAAGGGCGCTGTGCCGGGCGCGTCCACGCCAATGGTCTTGCCCTTGAGGTCTGCAAAGTTGTTGATGTTGCCGCGCACCGCGATGCCGTCCGCGCCAAAGGACTTGTCCATTTGGAAAATCTGCACGATGGGCACGCCATTGGTGTTCCAGGCCACATGCGTTTCCACCGTAGTGGCCGCGCACTGAATGGCTTTAGAGGCCAGGGCCAGGTGGCGGTCTTTCTGGGGGATCATTTTCAGCTCCACATCCAGACCGTGTTTCTTGAACAAACCAGCCTTGTCGGCCAGAGTCAGTGGGGCAAAGCCGGTCCAGCCGGACATGCCCAAAGCGAGTTTGACCTCTTGGGCTTGCGTTGAAAAGGCCAGAGTGGCCGCGGTCGCACCGACTAAGAGCAGCGAGGCGAATTTGACGTTTGACTTGCGCATGAAGGAACTCCTTTTCGTTGATCAAGCCTGCCCAATTGATGACCGAAAAAGCTCGGAAAGGCAGGCATAAAACCATCACCAACACCAGCCCCGACTTGTATATACAGGACTGAACCAAAAGAAAAGCTGCTCGCGTGCAGGAAACAACATCTCTCCTCACATTCGCATCAGCACTTAGCATGATGCAGGCATAGACCCCCAAATACATTGGGAAATGCACCATCTTGCTGTCTATACAAATAGGTGTTATGGGTGGCCATTGCATGCGGCAAAGGTGTTTGCCGTGCACGGCCAAAACAGGCACAGACCCAGTCGGGTGTTGGCCCTAAGTCGGTGGCTTTGGCCTGGCTGAGGGGTCAGCGTGCGGCTTTGATCCAGTCCGCCGCCTTCTCCGCAATCATGATCGTTGGCGCGTTGGTGTTGCCGCTCACGATGCGCGGCATGACCGAGGCGTCGACCACGCGCAGGCCCGGCACGCCGTGCACATGCAGTTGCGCGTCCACCACCGCCATCTTGTCTTGGCCCATGCGGCATGTACCCACCGGGTGGTAAACCGTGTCGGCGTTTTGGCGAATCCAGTGGTCGAGTTGTTCATCGGTGCGGGCATTGGCCGATGCCGCCCATTCTTTGCCATACGCGGCCAGCGAGGGCTGTGCCAGGATGCGCTGGGCTTGACGAACGCCGTCGCGCAAGCGCTGCAGGTCACGCGGGTCGCTTAAAAACTGCGGGTCGATCAGCGGTGCGCTGTTCAGGTTGCGATCGGTTAATTGCACACGGCCTCGGCTGTCGGGTTGCAGCAAACACACATGCAAAGAGTAGCCATGCCCCAGCGTGAGTTGGCGGCCGTGGTCCACCAGTTTGGCCACCACAAAGTGCAGCTGAATGTCCGGGTGCGCTTCGTC